>NZ_JAGGDL010000070.1:0-5824 GCF_017653575.1 Pseudoalteromonas sp. K222D | reverse complement strand
CTACTGGCTAGACAAAAACGTGTACAAATTGAACGATACCATTCAAGCCGATCACTCAATACCATTTTGACCGAAAAGTGATCGGCATCGATGGTATTGAGTGATCTTGATGGATGGTATTAGGTGATCGGCTTAGATAGTATTAGGTGATCGCGATGCATGAGAATATGCAGATGCCCCGTTTATTATTAACTTCATTAATCATTTAGATAGATAAGATGCAGGTGGTAGTTGCAAATACAACCACTGCGCATCGTATTTATAAAGCCACATGTAACAAGCTGGGTACATCGCTTTTATCTCTGCTCGTGTCGAATAGCAATTAGCCTTTAATGCTGTAGACATTTCATTTCTATATTTACTTCTTTTATCCAATGCTCTTAGGTATTGACGCCACTCAGAGAGCTGATAGCTCTCCCCACATACTTTTTCAACTGAGCTTATAGAAACCCTCTCGGCCTTTGCAATTACGTCTCTAGCATCACCTTTTATCAAGCGGATTAAAATACGCTTTTCTATATCAGCTGAAATAAATTGCGTCCGCTTTAGATAGCCTATATTTTCTTGCTTTGCTAACTTAATAACGTAGCCTACGGAGCACTTTACCCGTCTAGCAATTTCGGTAAAATTCAATTCATTTTTCTGTAGTAACACCAAACATTGCTTATGGCGTTTTTTATCTTTATTTTTATCTGTTAGTTGTAGCTGTATGTCTCCCTGCGTTGCTCTATCTGGCAATTGTTCCAAGGCAAAACGAAATAATATAAGTTTGAGCGGGTGACATGGATAGTTAGGCTTTCTAATAAGATTTCTTGCTACATGCTCAGTGATAATGTCCATACTAAATAAAAGTTCTGATACTTTTGAATGAGCAGCCAATAAACAATGCATATTAATGCTATTCTTACCCATAAATCCTTTTTGCTTAATCAGTGTGTTTAAACTGCTTTGATCTAATAACAGGTCATTACGCGATTTATTTTTAGCCGATTCATTAATTTTTAAAACATAAGTAGTAAATAATTGCTGTAAATCTCTCGCAGGCTCTTCATGATATAATATTACTTGTGGAGGAAGCCTGTATACACGCGATGATGGAGGCGTACAAATAAGCAAGGTCTGATGGATTTGACAGCTTTTTATCCCTGTAAACTGATGCGACAGATGCCAATAAGCAACGCCATACTTACTTTTGTCAGCTTCAATACACGACAAACAGTATTTGTCATTGCTCAATGCTTTCAGGCCAGATTGAGAAATTTTAGCCTCATTACCTAATCGATAAGAAGGTCCAATAAGCATGACTTCTTTGAGCTTCTTAGGGTCATTACCTGCTAAAGAGAATAAGGGATAATAGGTATGTCCATTAAGCAATAGCTCAGAAGATAAATTAGTTTGCTCAGCAAAATACGCTAAATGGGTGGCAAGTTTTTGATCCAAACTTAGTCCATATTGCCCAAGCCAAAGTAAGCTTGCATTTCGATGGCTAGCCCCCCCCGAGTAAACCCTAAGCCGTGCTAAAAATGAATAAATGGTCTCATCAGGTAACAACGGCAAAATATTCATATATTCTAATTAAGTTGCTTATCAATATAACCGTCTGCTTCGGAATTTATTGCTTGTCCTATAGATAAATTTACGCCTAAATACTCTTCTGTAAATTTTATTAAAAGCAAAAACATCATTGGGTGGGTGTATTTATTTTTAGGGAATAATATACGTTGCACTGTAAAGGCTGCCGATAATTCAAACCCTGCTCCGTAGCGCTGAGTTGGCTCTAATTTTTTAAATGCCTCTTTTAAAAACAAAACCCATTGATTAATTAATTCACGTGAAAACATTACACTTCTTATCGTATGCCTTACCTCTAACATTTCATATAAAGAGGTGCGTATTGATGCAACCCACGCTCGTGTTATTGGTAATGGTTGAGTTAGTAAATGCCTCGATTGGCTTTCCAACCACACATGTAAAGGGGTTATAACTATCTTAGGTATCCTACAAGCACTATTAGGGCTAATAACTGGGTAATCTATTAGTGTTTTTTTATGCTCCCACACAGCATGTTCTAGCGCTATCGAATGCTTTCTGCATATATAAATTGTAGGTATTTGATGATCACTATGCCAGTAGGACAAACCAGTCAATTCCCTATCATCTTGGGCACACATCCTGCAAAACTTAAGTGGTTTAAATACCTTTAAAAGCTGCTCACCTTCGAATAGATTTTTACTCACTTTATGACCATTTATAATAGCTGTATTGTAGAGATTAAGTTCACTAGGCTTAATAAAGCCTTGCCAATAGTTAGCACTATAATGATTAGTTAATACTTTACAGTCTATAGAGTAATTGTTACTTACAATATTTTCTGACACCAACTTTTTTATACAAGGAATAATGGAACGTGGATAAATATTATCGGATATTGTTGCAGCCTTCACATCGGATATAAACATTTCTGAGGGTAAACTTAAATATTTCCCCAAGTAGCGTAGCCTCATTATATAGGCTGGGAAGTATTCATTAGCTTGAATTGGAAAAAAATTGCATAAATTTATAAGGGTAGTCATTTTGGCTCCATCACTTAAATAAAGTCGCTTATATCTATTGGTTTAAACTCAGCTTCCTTATTTTTTACGCGTTTATCCCTTTTGCTTTTTTTACAAACTTCATTCGATTGATTCGAATTAGCCTTAACTCTGGGCACATTGTTTAAACCAAGTTTAAAATCTGTATTCCCATTATTTAACTCCTTTATTGAGCTTTTTAATAAAACTTCTGTTAATTGATTAATGTTGCCTTCCTCTGCAAGTTCAGATACTTTGCAAGCTAGGTGAATGAGCTCATTCATACAACCAAAAGCAAAATCATCAATTAGATCTAATTGCTTATCCGTAAGTTGCTTTTGCGATTTCTTGAATATGAAGTCACCGAACAAAGTTTTAATAGCTGTTTTCCACTCCTGAGAGTCAACCTCAAAATAACGAAGTTCATGATAAATAGCCTCTTTAAAACGCCTTAACGTGGCTTGGCTTAGCATTAGTGCTTGAACCAATTGAGGAGTACCTATAAGCAAGATAGGTACATTAAATCGATTATAGATTTGCTGCAAAAATGAGCTACTTATTGAATCTCTATTAGATTGCGATTTCTGATCAAACCACTGGCTTTCATCTAGTATAATAATCCCTACTGAATATTGGATACACAGTAAACGTATTACACTACAATGCTTGTGAATACTGTCACGTTCATTCAGATCAGCTAAATTACGAGTTCCCGCAACTCTATCGATTTCTTCAATAATTAATCTAAGGGTTGCTTTCCTTGTAGCTTCACACGTTATCATTATCCAAGGAATTTGAATTAAAGGCGTATTTGTTGCGGTGCATAAACTTTGGTGTGTAATTTTTTGTGGAAACTCACGTAAAGATTCACTGACCAGCTTAGTTTTGCCAACTCCAGACTCTCCGAATAAACAGCCACCTAATTCAACTTTTTTCGTAATGTGGCTAACCGGCCTATTTATGTCACTAAAAATAGATTCATTAACTTCTTTAAAATATTCTGAGCTATTAATATTTTTATTTCTATAACCTTCTTTTATCATTGTTTCTATGCTTTTATAAACTTTCCAAGCATCTTCAGTTGGAATGTAAAATAGCTCTTTGACTTGACTTGATATATGACAATGATTAGGTGGTTGCTCACTCCGGGTTTTACGCACAGCCTCATGAAATTCACACCTAGTCTCAATATTAGGTAAAAATTCTGTTAGTGGATTAAGCATCGTTACTTTCCTCTTTTTCAAAATCATCAAGTAAAGAAGAACTTCCACCCACTAATACGACAGCTGTCCTTTGTGCATTACTTTTAGTTTCACACATTAAATCAAGCTTTGTATTTTCATCTAAGTGTTTTGATACTGATTTATTGCTTGTCTTTTTAACGTTCCTTAGATCTTTGACTCTACCTGATTCAAACTCTATTATTAATTTCGCGATCGCTTCTTTTTGATTTTGACGTCTATCGCGGAGTAAACTTTCTAGTACAAACTCTTGTTTACCCAAATTCTCGATATCGTCACCATACAAGCCAGAAAATCGTCTACTTCTATCTGATAATTTAAACTCAATGCATTCATAATCTGTAATCGGACCGCAGTACCAAATATGATCAATCCAATTAGGCAGTATCATCACCTCAATTTCATAAATCCCCTTGCCAAGGGCATTGAGCGCAGCTTCTCGATGTTTATTAAGAGCATTATTATCAGTTTGATACTTTAGTTTGACGTGTCCTTGCCCCTTCATAGGTCTGTTCACTTCAAACGCCTGTTTAGTGAGCATTACTTTAAAACGCGGTAGTAAAGCCAGTAAAATATCTTTATTAGAGCGAACAACTCCTCCATTGGCCTTGGTTTTTAGACCATAATTAAAGAGGCTTTGTGGTGTTGGCTCTATGTTATTTATACACGCTTCTAAATCCCGCTTTTCAATTGCAGTTCCAGAGTGATTCCTCGAAACAAAATGTATAATCAAAACTTTATATAATTCCGGCATTGTTAAAGATGCTTTTTGCGATGCATGTTGAGTACTTTTAGGTTTATCTTTATCTACACGGGCCTTTATCAGATCTGTTATATCTGCTTTTAATGATTTAAATCCAGTTTCTACTGTTCCTTTATTGCTCCCCATATAAGATTCAGTAAAAGATACTCCAAGTATACCGAGCTTAGATTCAAGTATTTCTGATACTTTTTTATCTTTAAACTCAGTCCCACGATCAAACAGAATTTCACTACATATATGATTACAAGGCCAATCAGTTTTCTTTATTGTTATTCCATGTTGGGCAGCAAAAGCGACTTTATCCGTGAATGCATTATGCATAGCCATTAAAAATGACTCTTCAGTATTTCCATCGAGAGTAAGGTGTAAACCAACAACACACCCACTGTACGTATCATAAACGGTATAAAGTGTAGGGCGCCTTATAGGCTTTTTACCTTCTAAATCAGTAAAAATAGATAGTAGATATACATCTAAAGTGGTCGAATCAATTTCATACCTAGCGGTCGGAAAGGGAATATTATGACGTGCAGTTGAAGTGAGAGCCCTTCGATTATTCTTATAATTTTTAATCCCTTCCTTGGCAATTAGACGCTGCTTTTCACTTGTGTGTTTTTTGAACAAGGAAATAAATTGATTACGCGTAATTTTATAGTCATCCCAATGTAAGTGTGGGTTATCTGTTATCAATTTTTCTTTTAACTTTACGCAAAACAAGGTAAATAATTGATGTAAATGGTTAGGGCTAGAAAGGGATAGGCTTTTGGAAAATTGTGCCATAACACTATGGTCAAATTCAGTAATAGCGCGCTGATTTAATCCTCCAACATTTCTTGGTCTCCCCAAACCGTGAGGATATTTCTCCCTACCATCACGCAGATTTTTTGGAATTTCACGTGCTTTCCCAATTTTATGGTTACTTGGGATAAGCGCTTCTTTACATCGACCAAATGCAAAGTAAATATTTAACGTTCTATATACTGTAGATAAATTAATCTTATTATTTACAGCTATTTCATTGAGTACATAACTTGGATAAGTTCCTTTTACATATAATTCTAATGCTTCAGGGATAATGAAGAAATCATGTATGATATTCATTTTCTGATTTAATTTTGCTTCTAATTTTTCAGCCCTTTTACGCTTTTCTATATTTTTTTTATCAGTTTCTTTGTAAGCGCGTAATTAGCCCCACATACCAATGTTAATGGCACCTATGCATAATTTACTCAGCATATTAACCTGAGGTA
>NZ_JAGGDL010000007.1:0-126621 GCF_017653575.1 Pseudoalteromonas sp. K222D | reverse complement strand
TTAAGCCACAAAATGTATCAAAGTGGGCATGATTATAATGCCGTGACGCCATCATCTTGAAGACCTGCTCGACAGCACCTTCACCTAAGCGTTGTCTCGCTTGAACCATGGCACTAGGGGCAACTAGTTTCCCTTTACCTGGTAATGCGATGTCCATTTTAGAGGCTATATCCCAAACAGATTCATGACGAAATAAGCTCATACCAATCACAGACCAAACGACAGCATCGAGTGGTAAGCGACGTTTACGAACGGTGGCGACACCTGACTTTTTAAAAGCTTGGTTAAGTAATTCGGGATCTAATATGCCAGATAAGTTATCAAGCGTTGTAAATTCATCAGCAGATGAGAAAGTGGTTGAAAGAGCTGTTTGAATATCCATAAAAAAACCGTAATTAGCGAAACTAATTACGGATTATTCACGATCATTTAGATCGGTCAACCGATCAATTAACCTTAACTGATCGGCATTAGCGCCACTGCCGGCTTTTTTCATGCAGGGGATCACGCTATGTAAGCCTAAAAAGGTGCCGGTAATATTAATATCGATTAATTTACGAAACTGCTGCGGCTCTGTGGTTTCGAGCGTTGCGAACAGTAAAATCCCCGCATTATTAACTAAAATATCTATTTTTTGGTGCTTTTCTAAAGTTGCTGATACGATCGACTGCCATTGTAGCTCATCGGTTACATCGTGTGTCATTGGCGTAACCTTGTCGCCAAGCTCTTGCGCCATTTGGTTAAGCTCTTCAGTTAAAATATCAGTGGCTATAACAGTGGCTCCAGAGTCAACCAGTGCTTGGCATATTGCTCTACCGATACCCCGTGCGGCACCGGTAACTAAGGCGACTTTATTGGTTAAATGTGTAGCGTTTTTCATTGTTAGTTTCTCGCTTTAAAATAGTTGTAAGTATTATTGCTGAGGTTCTTGCTGAGCCATAAAAAGGCAGCAGCTTTAATTATGGTAATAAAATAGGGGCGAGTGCCCCTATGTTAAAAGTGTTAGTAGTTAGTAATTAGTGGCTATTAGCAGCTTAAGCCAGCTTTATAACCGGCACTAATTGCACCCTCTATATAGGCAACGTCATTACAATCACCAATGTCTTTTACTGTATGGCCAGCTGCAATTAAGCTGTTTGTTAAGCTATTATCAGTGGTAATACCCGTTGCCATTACTACGGTATCGGCAAGGCAGCTGCGGGGTTGCTCGTCCACTTTATAGTGCACAGCGTGGGTATCGATAGCAGTAACGTCTGCCTGAGTAATTAAAGTAACGCCTAATTGCCTAACATGATCAAGTACCCGCCAGCGCCTAACAATACTCAGCTCGATGCCTAAGTTACGTCCGGCTTCTATAACGGTCACTTCGCGGCCACGCTCAGCTAAAAACTCGGCCAGCTCTAAGCCCACTAAGCCACCGCCAACAATAGTGACGCGCTTGCCAAGTGGCATCCATAAATGCGATAAGCGTTGTAATTTATCTACGTGTTTTGTTAAGCCAAGGGTGTTGCCCGCTCCTAACATTAAGCGCTGTAGCGCGGTTAGCTTATTGCTAGTGTTAGTACTTACTTCGCCGGTAAGTAACTGTCTAAGTTGTTCGCCAGACCAAACGTGGCTTAACTCACAACCCTGTATGTCGGGCATGCCACGGCTGGCGCCGGTTGCTACAAACACTTCATCGGCATTTAGTGTGCTAATTAATTTCGGAGTCGCTGTGGTATTCAGTTTTACTGTAACCTTAGATTGGGCTAGTTGCCTTAAATGGTAGTCGAGTAACTTGCCATTTTCGGGATAGGCCAGCGCTGCAAAAAATAATGTGCCGCCTAAGCGTTTACTGCGCTCTAACAAGGTTACTTTATGGCCTCGTTCACTGGCGGTTACAGCAGCTTCTATGCCAGCAGGCCCGCCACCAATTATTACAATATGTTTGGGCTTATCGGTCATTATTACTTTTAGTTCAAATTCTTTACCTGTTGCCGCATTAACGGCACATTTAACCCGCTGGTTAATAAATACTTGACTTACGCATACATAGCAATAAATACAGGGACGAATGTCGGCTTCACGATCTGCGGTGAGTTTATTAGGCAGTTCGGGGTCGGCTAATAATTTACGTCCTATTGCAATAAAATCACACTTACCGCTGGCAATAGCTGCATCGGCAATATCGGGCTCTAAGCGGCCAACGGCAATTACCGGTATAGATACTTCTTTCTTCACTGCTGCAGCCCAATCTAAAAAGCCTGCTGGTTTATGTACTAGCGGCGCAGCGGTAAATGCAGAGCCTGTGGTTAATGTGGCATAAGCAGAAATACTAACGGCATTTACACCCGCTTGTTCAACCATTTTGCTCACTGCAATACAGTCCTCAAGGGTAATACCGCCAGGGGTGTTGAGTTCGTGCGCATCTAGGCGTACCCACAATGGAAAATCTTGACCAACACGTTCGCGTATTGCGGCAATTACTTCGAGTAATAAACGTGCGCGGTTTTCAATACTGCCGCCATACTCGTCATCGCGTTTATTATAGTAGCTTGATAAAAAGCCCGCCAAAATATACGAGTGCGCGCTGTGCAGCTCAATAGCATCAAAACCCGCTTGCTGGGCACGTTTTGCCGCTGCGGCAAACCATTCCACCATTTGGACAATATCGGCTTTTTCCATTACTTTTATGGTGATGGGTTTATCTGCTGGAGGTCTAACAAAGGTACTTAATTCTGTTGGTGTCACCGCTTGCATAATATCGCTTTGTGGTGGCGCAGGGGGCAGTGAAGGCACCCAAAGCTCGCGGCCTTCGGCTAAATCGCGTACTGCCGTTTTACCAGCATGCTGTAATTGCACCGCAATTTTTGCACCATGCTTATGCACCCGCTCGGTAAGTGCTTTTAATCCAGGAATAAACTCATCTTTAGAAATACCCACCTGATAAGGTTCGGCAGTTCCTGCGGGAAACGCAATAGCAATAGATCCCATAGTAATAAGGCCCACACCGCCTTTTGCTCTGGCTTCATAAAAAGCTTGAATACGCTCACTACAATGGCCATCAGGGTCAGCATAATTAGAGCCCATTGGCGCCATCATAATGCGGTTACGCAGTGTTAGTCCGCCTACTTTCCCTGGTTTAAGCAAGTGCTGATAATGTGACATAGATTATTACCTCTTATTATTTATGTTTTTTGAGGTGCTGTATTAGCCGTGTTGTAAAAAATCAATACAGCTGCTGTTAAACAGGCGTTGATGTTCTACTTGTACCCAATGACCACAACGATTAAGCATAATAAAGCGCGCTGTTGGTACGTTATCCAAAATTTTATGCATGCCTTGATGTGGATTAAATTTATCGTTAGTGCCCCAAAAGCCAAGCACTGGGCAGTTTAGCTCGCCAAGGCGTTCGGTCATGTTTGGCACCATCATAGTGCTAAATAAATTAGCGGGTTGAGTTACTGCCACTGCAGCGCGCTCTGCTAATATATCATCAGAAAGCACAGCTGAATCAAAAAGTTGTAACGACATTACTTCGCGCATTTGGTTAACACCCATAGGGCCGCGGCTGTATACTTCTACCATACGCACTATACCTTCCATCTCAAAGTAAGTTTCGCGCTCTTCAACACCACCCGGGGCCATTAAAATTAGGCGCTCTACCGTATCGGGATAATCAAGTGCTTGGCCCAGCGCAATAGCACCGCCTAAAGAGTTACCTAATAAAGTCACCTTAGGCAAATCAAGAGCGTTAATAAAACCATTTAGTGCTGTGACAAAAAAAGCTAAATCGTAATTAACGTCATCAGGTTTATCTGAGCGGCCAAAACCAGGTAAGTCGAGCACAATATTACGATAGCCCGCATCAGCAAATTCAGGATAATTGCCTTTAAAGTTACTAAAACCACTTGCTCCTGGGCCACTACCATGAAGCCAAATAACAATAGGGCCTTGGCCTTGCTCTAAATAATGTAATTTAAGGCCGTTTTCTAGGGTAACAAAGTGTCCCAGTGGTAACGGTAAATCCTGTGTTTGCTCTGGATTAGTTGTTTGCTGATTCAAAACTCTTACTCCTAATTTTGCCTTGCTAACAAGGTAATGAACGCTCACTACCTCTGCTTATTTGTATAGTTTTCCTACTCAATACTGCGTTGCTCGTTTGCTTAAAACATCGTCCATTTAGACCAGTGTTTTGTTTGTGCTGGTTAGTCTTATTGGACGATGCTGGTTTTTATTACATATCCCAGTATGAATTGGAAAATTAATATTGGTGCGACTGCAAATGTTGCTCTAGATACGCCAAATTGGCTTGAGAAAAGCAAGGGGATAAAAATGAAACATCAGGATCAAGTTGTGCTAGTAACAGGTGCAGGGCAAGGCATAGGCCAATCAATAGTAAGTTATTTTGCTGCTGCAGGCGCTAATGTCGCTGCGGTAGATATTAACGCCGATACATTAAATGCCAGCGTTAATGAATTAAATGCAAACGTTGCCGGCAATATTGTGGCTATTACTGCCAACATTGCAAAAAGCGACTCAGTACGTGATGCCATTGCCGCTGTAGTGGAAAAATTTGACCGACTCGATGCCATTATAAATGTGGCTGGTGTGGGTTCTATCGATGCATTTGTTGATACCCCAGATGAGCACTGGGATAAAGTGATTGCAGTTAACTTAACCGGTACTTTTTTATGTTGTCGTGAGGCGGCGAAAGTTATGCAAGCCCAAGGATCGGGTTGCATTATTAATGTTTCCAGCACGGCGGCATTAACCGGCGAAGGCCCAAGTCATTATTGCGCATCAAAAGCGGGTGTTATGGGGCTTACGCGTAGTATGGCACGCGAACTAGCGCCAGTGGGTATTCGGGTAAATACCATAGTACCAGGGCCAACCAATACACCCATGATGGCTGATATTCCAGAGGAGTGGACGCAGCAAATGATCGCGGCTATTCCATTAGCGCGCATGGGCGAAGGTGAAGACATTGCCAAAGTAGCGAGCTTTTTAGCGTGTGATGATTCTGGCTTTATTACCGGCCAAAATATCGCAGTAAATGGCGGCATGGCCTTTATTTAGGAGTGAATATGAGTGACTTAAGTTCAAGCCTTGAACAACGAATTGACCGCTTAGAGTCTATTGAGTCAATTCGTCAGCTCGCGGGTAAATACTCGTTGTCATTAGATATGCGTGACATTGACGCACATGTAGGCTTATTTGCTCCCGATGTACGTGTCGGGGGCGGGAAAAGCGGCCGAGCTCATTTAAAAGCCTGGGTTGATTCAACCCTGCGCGATCAATTTACCGGCACGTCGCATCATTTAGGGCAGCATATTATTGAGTTTGTTGATGAGAACAACGCCATTGGTGTTGTCTACTCTAAAAATGAGCATGAAACCGGGCGTGAATGGGTACTGATGCAAATGCTGTACTGGGACGATTATCAACGCATTGATGGGGTGTGGTATTTCCGCCGTCGTTTGCCATGTTATTGGTATGCCAGCGATATAAATTCAGCGCCAATTGGCGATATGAAAATGCGCTGGCCGGGTCGCGAACCTTACACCGGCACCTTTCATGATTTATTCCCATCATGGCAGTCGTTTTGGCAGCATCGACCTAACCCTGATGAGTTACCCGAAGTGGCAACTCCTGCGCCACTTGAACAGTTTTTGCGCACCATACGGGGTGATACCCCAGCACCTAAAATCCGCGTTCGTTGATTAACACCAAAGGAGATAATATGTTGGACAATAATAAAATTCCTTATGCTGGAAGTCTCGACAACGCGCCAGTATCTAGAGCCGCCACACAACAAAAAATGGATAAGCGCGCACTAGCAGTACGTTCGGTTAGTCCGTCGCAAAAGTACAGCATTGCCGACCGTCTTGAAGCGCAAGCAGCAGCACAAGGCGATGCGCCATTCTTAATTTATCAAGGAAAAAGCTACAGCTACAGTGAAGTAGATGCCCAAGCAAGTAAATTTGCAAAAGCAATACAGGCACGCGGCTTAATGGAAGGTGATGTGTGCGCGATTGCAATTGAAAATCGGCCGGAGTTTTTCTTTGCATGGTTTGGCTTAACCAAGCTGGGCGTAGTGGTCGCTTTTATTAACACCCAAGTACAAGGCAGCGTGCTTGAACATGCAATTAACACCACAGATGCCAATGTAGTTATTGTTGGTGAAGAGTGTGTGCAGCGTTTTATTGAAACACCAGAGCTGGCAAATAAGTCAATTTGGCTAGTAGGCGATGATGAAGTAGTTGATAAACCAGAACTTCCTCAGTGGATTGATAGCAGCTTTGATAGCGATGTTGCTGCGCGCAGTGGCACAAGTTGTAAGCAGGCACGTGGCTCAACGGTGGGCGAAACCCCAACCTTACTTATTTTTACCTCAGGCACTACCGGGTTACCTAAAGCGGCGATTTACAGCCATATGCGTTGGTTAACCTCGGGTGATGTGATGGTTGAAACCATTGACGCCACACCAAATGACGTATTTTATTGTTGTTTACCTTTATACCACGGCGCTGCAGCCACCTCGGTGACTTCAACTGCGCTAGCGGCGGGGTCAAGCATAGTGGTTAGGCGTAAATTTAGTGTTAGGCAATTTTGGGATGATATTCAATCGCATAACATTACCGTTTGCCAATACATAGGTGAGATTTGCCGCTACCTGCTTAACTACGCCGAGGCCACGGGAATTAAGCCAAAAGATCATCAACTGCGCTGCATGTTAGGCGCCGGTTTAACCGAAACCAGTTGGCATCGTTGGCTTGAGTACTTTGGCGAAATGGACGTGCTAGAAGGGTGGGGATCTACCGAAGCGAATACTAACTTACTTAATTTAGATAACTATATTGGTTCGTGTGGTCGCGTGCCGCGCTGGGATCGCACCAATTTTAGGTTAGTGAAGTTTGACACCGAAACCGAAACCCATGTTAAAGATGCGAACGGCCACTATGTACTTTGCCAACCCGGCGAAGTAGGGGAAGGGCTGGGAATGATAATTAACATGCCTGATTTTGGTGGCGGGCGCTTTGAGGGCTATACCTCAAAACAAGGCACTGAGCAGAAAATTTTACGCAATGTGTTTCAGCAAGGTGACGCCTATTGGCGCTCGGGCGATTTACTGCGCTACGATGACAACGGTTATTTTTATTTTGTAGATCGCATTGGTGATACCTATCGCTGGAAAAGTGAAAATGTATCATCGCAAGAAGTGGCTACCGCTTTGGCTGAATACGATGGCGCCGAGCTGGTTAATATTTATGGCGTACAGGTTCCTGAAAATGAGGGACGAGCAGGTATGGCGGCCATTGTTATGCAACCAGGGCGGCAGTTTGATCCACAAGTGTTTTATGCTTTAACCATAGAAAAAGTGCCTAATTACGCCGCCCCTCAGTTTATTAGGGTAAGCAAAGCCGCCGACATGACATCAACCTATAAACTGCGTAAAGTCGACTTACAAAAACAAGGTTATGACCCAGTAGCGTGTAATGAGCCAATTTACATACGTAACGATAAGTTAGGCTGCTACCAGCCATACTGTGAAAGTGCGTTGCAAGCGGCAGGATTTTTACCGTTCTGTAGCAATCAGGAGGAAAAATAATGGGCTTAGCAGGAAACGCCGCGATTGTTGGTGCGGCGCAATATAAACCAGAGAAATACCAAACCGCGCCGCAAATGTTTCATTTAGAACAAGTGGCCGACTTAGCCAATCAAGCATTATTAGATGCTGGGCTACAAAAAAGTGATTTAGATGGTTTGGTTATTAATGGCCCACATTTTCACGAGGCCTCAGTATTTGTGCCGGCAATGGCCGCAGAATATTTAGGAATAGAAGTAAACTTTGCCGAAGTAGTTGATTTAGGCGGCTGTACCGCAGTTGCACAAATTTGGCGTGCAGCGGCAGCGATTGAGCTGGGGTTATGCCAAGCGGTACTGTGTGTTATTCCCGCTCGCATGGCACCAATGGCACCAAATGAAGACCCAGCTTGGATGGCGCAAGCTATGCGCTATGGCGGCCACAGTACGGCATTTGGCGCACCAGAAGCAGAGTTTGATTTGCCCTATGGTCACATGGGACAAAACACCGGTTATGCAATGATTGCACAGCGTTACGCAGCGCAATATGGGTACGATCAAGCGGCTATGGCTAAAATAGCAGTCGATCAGCGCTTTAATGCGCAATACCACAATGACGCTATTTTTAAAAGCAAAGAGCTAACAATTGCAGAGGTATTAGCTTCTAAAATGGTAGCCGACCCACTGCATGTACTAGAAATAGTCATGCCGGTATCGGGTGGCGCGGCGGTTATTGTGGCCTCTAAAGAAGTGGCTGCAAGAGCGAAAAAACGCCCTGCATTTATTACCGGTTTTGGTGAGCGTTTATCATTTAAATCGCCATCGTATGCGCAAGATATGACAGTGACGCCAGTTGCCGAAGCCGCAAAGCGTGCGTTTACTATGGCCGGGCTGTCGCCTAAAGATATACATGCAGCGCAAATTTATGATTGTTACACCATTACTGTGTTGTTATCACTTGAAGATGCTGGCTTTTGTCCTAAAGGGGAAGGCATGCGCTTTATTAAAGAGCATAACCTCACCTTTAAAGGCGACTTTCCGATGAACACCCACGGCGGGCAACTTAGTTTTGGCCAAGCTGCAGCAGCGGGCGGTTATTCTCAAGTTATTGAGGCTTTCCATCAAATTTCAAACTCTGCCGATCAACGACAGCTAAAAAGGTGTGACAATGTATTTGTTAGTGGCACCGGTGGCGTGATGAGTGAGCAGGGCGCATTGATATTACAAGGAGGCTAGTATGGCAACGTTAAAACCTATGCCAGTCGCAACAAAAATTTCTGCACCATTTTGGCAGGCGCTAAAAGAAAATCAGTTAAAAATTCAGCAATGTAAGCAGTGCGAAGGGTGGGTGTTTTTTCCACGTAATCATTGTAGTCATTGTTTAGCGCATGAGCTGCAGTGGCAACAAGTGAGCGGTGAGGGCACCTTATATTCATACACCCTTACACGTATTCCAACTATGCCAGAATTTAGTGACGAAATGCCGCAAGCATTAGCCGTGGTCGAACTAGCTCAAGGCGTTCGTATCAATACCACGTTAATAGATGTGGCAGAGCAAGACATTAAAATAGGCATGCCTGTTAAAGCGGTGTTTGATAAAGTGAGTAGTGATGGCGATACCTTGCTACGTTTTACCTCTATTAATAATGCCGGTGGTGTGCGTGAATATATTAATCCGCTCAATGGGCTTGAACGCAACGACAAAGGGCAAGTACAAGTACCGCTAAGTAACCTTGCTGCGCTTTATGCACTGGCCGATAATAAATATACCGACTGGAGTAATGTGGTTGTTGTTGATCAAGACCTGATTAACGCTTTTGCCGATTTATCGGGGGATGATTACTGGTTGCATACCGATCCTGAGCGCGCAAAAACAGATAGCCCGTTTAAAACCACCATTGCCCATGGCTCGTTAGTACAAGTGCTGCAGTCGCGTTTAACGATTGCACTACCATTTGAAATTATCGGCTTTAATAATATGGTTAACTATGGCTCAAACCGTTTACGTTTTCCTGCGCCAGTGCCTGCGGGCGCAACTATTTATGGCCGTAGTAAGGTAAAAGACATTAGCGTGTCGCACAAAGGGGTGCAATTAACCCTAGAAATGAACATTCATGTGGTTGGCAATGATAAACCAAGTGTGATCAACGATTTGGTGATCCTGTATCGCTAAACACTGTAAATAATTTGGTAAATATAAAGCCGCTGAGCAACATTATTGCTCAGCGGCTTTTTGTTTTTTTAGTTTTAAGCTTATGACTCTTAATGCTTTTTTTTCGTTTTTTTGGTTAGTCTCAATGGACGATGAAGCATTAGTAATTTGCCCTAAT
Source organism: Pseudoalteromonas sp. K222D (assembly GCF_017653575.1). Taxonomy (NCBI): domain Bacteria; kingdom Pseudomonadati; phylum Pseudomonadota; class Gammaproteobacteria; order Alteromonadales; family Pseudoalteromonadaceae; genus Pseudoalteromonas; species Pseudoalteromonas sp. K222D. Next base: position 116,725 of record NZ_JAGGDL010000007.1, on the reverse strand, counting down.
AATGAACCTAATCACAATTTTGTAAGAGAGGGTTCATGGATATTCGCGCATTAGGTTATTTCGTAGCACAGACTGACGCTCCACAAGAGTGGCAACACTACGCAGAGCAAGTATTAGGGATGATGACGGCGCCAACTGACGACGGTGGATTCTACATCAAAATGGATGAGCGCCCATACCGCATGTTGGTTATACCCGGCGCAGACAAGCGCTATTTTGCCTCTGGTTGGGAACTAACAGGTGCGAAAGCTTACAACAATGCTAAACAAACATTACTTGATAAAGGCATTGCCTTTGAAGAGGCTAATAAAGCCTTATGTGAGCAGCGCCGCGTACAAAATATACTCATAGTTAATGACCCTGCGGGTAATCGCCACGAGCTTTATTGGGGTCATGTTTCAGACTGCCAACCGTTTACTTCTCCTCAAGGTGTACCCGCTTTTATTACCGGCGACATGGGCCTTGGCCACACGGTATTACCTGCGCCAAATTTTGATGAAACCTTTGCGTTTTTAACCGACGTATTAGGGTTTGAATTATCAGACTTATTTAACTTTAAACCTGCACCAGAGGCCGATCCAATTCGCATTTACTTTATGCATTGTGGTAACGCACGTCACCACAGTTTAGCTATTTGTGAATTTCCGGTACCAAGCGGTTGCGTGCATGCCATGGTCGAAGTTGAAAACATGACAGAAGTAGGCCGCGCTCACGACAGACAACAACAACATCAAGTACAGCTGTCGGCCACTTTAGGTCAGCATCTTAACGACAAAATGACCTCATTTTATATGAAAACACCATCAGGCTTCGATTTAGAGTATGGCTTTGGTGGTCTGCAAGTTGAAAACTGGGAAGAGCATTGCGCTTTTGAATTTAGCCGAGTGAGCCTGTGGGGCCACGATTTCTCAGTAGGAGAAAAATAATGAATAAAGTAAAAACAACAGCGCAAATGGTGGCTGAACTAAGTGATGGCATGACAATTGGCATTGGTGGTTGGGGCCCGCGCCGTAAACCTATGGCACTTATTCGCGAAATTATAAAATCGGATCTTAAAGATCTTACGATTGTGGCGTATGGCGGTGCCGATGTGGGCATGTTATGCGCAGCTGGCAAAGTAAAAAAATTAATCTTTGCGTTTGTATCGTTAGACTTTATTCCACTAGAACCTTTTTTTCGTAAAGCCCGTGAACACGGCGAGCTTGAGCTAATGGAAATTGACGAAGGTATGTTGTTACTTGGCCTTCGTGCTGCGGCATGGGGTTGTCCTTATATTCCAACTCAAGTTGGTTTAGGGACAGATGTACTTACCCACAACCCAGATATTCAAGTGATTTATAGCCCCTATGACGATAAAGAATGGGTGGCAATGCCAGCGCTTAAACTCGACGCTGCATTGGTACATGTTGATCATGCTGATGAGCGTGGTGTTTGCCAGATTTCAGGTCCTGATCATTACCTAGACGATTGGTTTGTACGCGCAGCAAATAAAAGCTATGTCACCTGCGACAAGCTGGTTAGCAGCGATCATTTTTATGATCGCACAGCGGCAGATAAAGTATTTTGGGAACGCAGCTTAACAACAGCCGTAAGTGAAGTACCTGGTGGCGCGCATCCAAGCAGTTGTCCGCCATTTTACGGCATTGATAATAAACATTTGCTGCAATATAACAAATACGCAAAAGAAGGCGGCTTTAGTGCTTACTTTGATGAATTTATTAACAATAAATCAGAGCAAGAGTATCAAGCTAAATTAGGCGGCATCGATGCGATCCGTCAAATCCCTAACACAAGTTACTAAGGCAGGACATTAAAATGACAGCAACTCAATACAGCTTGGCAGAATTAATGATTTGTGCCGCAGCAACCGCATTTGATAACGATGGTGAAGTGCTTGCCACCGGCATTGGGGTTATTCCGCGTTTAGCGGCGAGTATTTCTATGAGTACTAACAACCCAGATTTAATGATGACAGACTCAGAAGCCTACTTACTGAGTGAGCCAAATCCGATTGGCGCACGTGGCGATGATTTTGTACAGCGTAACGAAACATGGATGGGTTTTTCACGCATTTTTGACAATGTGTGGAGCCGTAAACGCCACGCCATGATAGGGCCAACGCAAATTGATAAGTACGGGCAAAGTAATATTTCAGCCCTGGGGGGCGACTACGACAAACCTAAAATACAAATGTTAGGCGTACGTGGTTTACCGGGTAACTCAATTAGCCATGCTAACTCGTTTTTTGTGCCAAGCCACAGTAAACGCGTATTTGTAGAGCAAGAATGTGATGTGGTGTGCTCAATTGGTTACAACCCAGCACGTTTGCCAAAAGGTTATCAGCTATCGGATGTCGATATTCGTTTAGTGATCACCGATATTTGTGTAATGGATTGGCAAGGTCCAGAGCATCAATTGCGTTTAGTGAGCGTTCACCCTGGTGTGAGTGTACAAGAAGTAATTGAAAAAACAGGCTTTGAAATTCACGTTGAGGCAAACACCCCAACCACACCAGCGCCTACAGCTGAGCAGTTAGCGTTAATTGCTAAATTGGATCCGCACAATATTAGAGCTAAACAGCTAAAAGACAACCCACCGGGTGTACGCCCAGAGGAGTCGTAATGAGTGAAGTTCAAACAATAGATGACGTAGTGTTATACGAAGTTCGCGCTCAAGTGGCGGTTATTACCATGGATCGTCCTGAATATAACAACGCGCAAAACTCGCAAATGACCTACGCGCTAGATAAGGCTTTTCAGCTTGCGTGTAACGACGACGAAGTAAAAGTAATTGTACTTGCCGGCAACGGCAAGCACTTTTCTGCCGGCCATGACATTGGCACCCCTGGGCGCGATGTTGATAAAAGCTTTGATCGTACTAACCTTTTTTACGATCACGCTAATAAGCCCGGCGGTGAGTTTTTATATGCCCGCGAGCACGAAGTGTATTTAGGAATGTGCCGTCGCTGGCGCGATTTACCTAAGCCAACGATTGCTATGGTACAAGGTGCCTGTGTGGCTGGTGGCTTAATGTTGGCGTGGGTATGTGATTTAATTATTGCCGATGACAAAGCATTTTTCTCTGATCCGGTCGTGCGCATGGGCATTCCTGGGGTTGAGTATTTTGCGCATGTGCACGAGCTTAATCCACGTATTGCCAAAGAGTTTTTATTTACGGGGGATCGTATGTCGGCAGACCGTGCTTATCAAATGGGCATGGTGAATCGCGTAGTGCCGAGGGATAATTTAGAAGAGACGACCTTTACTTTAGCTAATCAGATTGCACAAATGCCACGACTGGGTTTGCAATTAACTAAGCAAGTAATTAATAACGCCGAAGATTTAATGGGTAAACGTTCAACCATGGATATGGCGTTTGGTTTGCATCATTTTGCGCATGCGCATAACGAAACAATATCGGGTGACCGCTTAGGTGGCTTTGACGCGAAAGCGATGGCTCAAGCCAATAAATCAGCAGCCAAGGAAAAATAAATATGAGCACAGAGCACAATAATGCCGATGGCCGCTGGAATACGCCGTTAACAGAGGCACTGGGCTGTCGTTATCCGATTATTCAAACGGCGATGGGCTGGGTCTCTGATGCAAACTTAGTAATAGCAACAACGCGTGCGGGCGGTTTTGGTTTTTTAGCTGGCGCGACGATGAACACTGAAGAAGTGGAAAGTGCCATAAAAAAAGTAATTGCTGCCACAGGGACCAGTAATTTTGGTCTTAATTTTCATATGTTTCAAGAAAACGCGCAGCAATGTCTTGATTTAGCTATTAGTTACAAATTGCGTGCGGTGAGCTACGGACGCGGCCCCGATAAAGCCACTATTGAGCGACTCAAAGCGGCAGGTGTGCTGTGCATTCCCACCGTAGGCGCAGTAAAGCATGCAGTAAAAGCGGTTGCCATGGGCGCCGATATGATCACCATTCAAGGCAGTGAAGGGGGCGGTCATACTGGCAGCGTACCGAGCACTATTTTGTTACCGCAAGTGTTAAATGCGGTGTCGGTACCAGTAATTGCCGCAGGGGGCTTTTCGTGCGGGCGTGGTTTGGCCTCAGTATTAGGCGCAGGCGCTGCAGGTATGGCAATGGGCACGCGCTTTTTGCTGACCTGCGATGCACCCACGCCAAAAGTCACCCAGCAGCGTTATCTTGATACTAAAGACAGTGCCGATATTCGCATTTCTACCGCGGTAGATGGCCTGCGTCACCGGATGATCAACACGCCATTTATTGATGATTTAGAGCGCTCGGGTGGTGTTAAGCGCTTATGGTTGGCACTAAAAAGTGCGCGCCATTGGCAAAAAGAAACCGGCATGACATCGCTGCATATGCTCAAAGTGTTTTTTAATGGTCTGCGTGAAGATCCTAAAGCCGCAGCAACATTAGTAATGTCGGCTAATCAACCAGTGTTAATTAAAAAGTCTATGGTTGAAGGTAAACCCGACGAAGGTATTTTACCCAGCGGCCAAGTGGCGGCGGTAATAAATAACTTACCTAGCGTTGAGACACTAATAAACGAAATTATCGCTGAGGCAGACACCTGCCTTGAGCAATTGTTAACCCACCGGACTAACCGGTCAGTCGAAGAAGAGGCCTAAGCTATGAACCCAGCATTTAAAAGCCATATCGAAAACGGTATCGCCGAAATAATTATAAATAAAGCACCGGTAAATGCACTCGACAGTGCTGAATGGCAAGCGCTCGCCGACCTGATCAACAGTATTGGTAAAAATTTGGCAGCACGGGTATTAATTATTCGCTCAGAAGGGCGTGGTTTTTGTGCCGGTGTTGATATTAAAGAGTTGGACCAATACCCAGAGCGTATTGTTAGCGTTAATGCTGGCAATTACGAAACGTTTAAAGCGGTACATTTGTGCCCAATACCAGTAATAGTTGCACTGCATGGTTATGTGCTGGGTGGCGGTATTGGTATTACTGGTGCGGCCGATATTGTGGTGGCGTCAGAATGTACCACTTTTGCGCTACCAGAAGTAGATCGTGGCGCTATGGGCGGCGGCGCGCATTTACAGCGCTTATTTCCGGTGCAAAAAGTACGTTATTTGTTTTTTACTGGCGAAACTATTTCGGTACAAGATGCCGATAAATATGGTTTTATTGAACGCATTGTACCTAAAGAGCAGTTACGCGATACCGCGCTGGAAATTGCCAGCAAAATTGCAGCAAAAAGCTCCGATATGATCCGCATTGCTAAAGAAAGCCTAAATGGTATTGAAGACGGTGACCTAGAAGCTAAATACCGTTGGGAGCAAGGGTTTACGCTACAAGCTTATACCAGCCCAGATTCTGCTGAAACCCGCCGCGCGTTTGTAGACAAACGCGAAGCGAATTTTTGAGGCCGACTATGAAACTAACTTATACAACAGAGCAACAAAATTTCCGTATGGAAGTGCGCCAGTGGCTTGCAGAAAATGTACCTGCAGAAAAACTGCCCACTTACGACACCAAAGCAGGCTTTGAGCTGCATCGTCAATGGGAGCGCAAGCTACATAAAGCGGGTTTTTCTATGGTTATGTGGCCTAAAGAATATGGCGGCCGCGGGTGTAACTTAATCGACTGGCTTATTTTTGAAGAAGAATATTACGGCGCAAGTGCACCTGGGCGAGTAAATCAAAATGGCCAGCTATTACTTGGATCTACTTTACTTGAATTTGGTACGGAGCAACAAAAAGCGCACTTTTTACCGCGTATGGCATCAAGTGAAGACATGTGGGCGCAAGCCTGGTCGGAACCCAATGCTGGCTCAGATATGGCCAATATTAGTAGTAAAGCAATTCTTAATGGCGACCATTACATTGTGAATGGCCAAAAAACCTGGTCTACCCGTGCTACTTATGCCGATTGGGCATTTGGCTTGTTTCGCTCAGAAGCAGGTTCGCAGCGCCACCATGGTTTGTCTTTTTTAATGGTACCGCTGGATGCACAGGGCGTAACTATTCGCCCAATTAAAGCGCTGGATGGCGAAGATGCCTTTGCAGAAATATTCTTTGATAACGTCAAAGTACCGGTTGAACACCGCATAGGCGAAGAAGGCAAAGGCTGGCATGTGGCAATGGCAACGGCAGGTTTTGAGCGGGGTTTGTTGCTGCGCTCACCGGCGCGTTTTCAGCAACCTGTGCGCAAACTAGTACAACTGTACCGGGATAACAAAGCGGCTGCCGATCGCGACCCAGCCATTGGTGCTGCGGTGGCTAAATGTTGGGCTGATGCAGAAGCCTATGCGTTGTCGGCTTACAACACTGTAGGACGTATTAGTCATGGCGATAAAATTGGCGCTGAATCGAGCCTAAATAAAGTGTTTTGGTCAGAGCTAGATTTGCTCATTCATCAAACGGCGATGGATATTTTGGGTACTTGTGGTGAGTTACTCTCATCGGCACCACTTGCCGAGGAGCATGGTTATTGGTTAAACGGCTTTTTATTCTCTCAAGCTGGGCCAATTTATGCGGGTGCCAATGAAATTCAACGAAATATTGTTGCTGAGCGTATGCTTGGCCTACCTAGATAGCGAGTGAAACTATGGATTTTACCTTTACTGAAGACCAATTAATGTTTCGTGAAGCTATCAGCCGTTTTTTAATGACTGAAGCAGCACCAGAAACACTACGCGAAATATGGGAAACCGACGCGGGTCGCTCTCCCGAATTAAGAAATAAAATGGCAGAGCAAGGGCTTACTGCGCTATCGGTGCCGGAGCAGTTTGGTGGTTTGGGAATGGGCGATATAGCGTGGTCATTAATGACTCAAGAGCTAGGTTATTACGCTATTCCTGATTCGCTTGCCGATACGGCTTATGTAGGCAGTGGCGTATTTTCAGCCCTTGATGATAGCGTGGTTTGTAAAGCTGATTACTTAGCTAAAATTTGTGATGGTGAGCTGCGCTTAGCTATTGGCCATCAATGCAGTGAGCTGGTATCGGATGCACATTTAGCGCAGGTGCTACTTATGCAACACGCTGATGAAGTGCATTTAGTACCGTGTGAGCAAGTGGATAACGTCGTTAATTTAAGTATTGATTCGTCGCGCCGCTTATCGCAAGTAACTTGGCAGCCAACAGCCGAAACCTGTATTGCACAGGGCGAGGCGGGCAAAAAAATATGGAATGACACGCTTAATCGCGGGGCGCTCTCGGTTGCTGGGCAATTACTCGGTTTAGCGCAGCGCATGCTCGATTTAACCGTTGATTATAGTGTACAGCGTAAACAGTTTGGCAAAGCAATTGGTAGCTTTCAGGCTGTTAAGCACCATTTGGCTGATGTAGCAGGAAAAATTGAAATTGCAAAACCAGTACTGTATCGCGCGGCGTGTTCACTAGAAAATAACCACCCTTTAACAGACGTGCATGTTTCACAAGCGCGTAATTTTTGCAGCGAAGCAGCCGCACTTGCAGCGCGCCACGGGATTCAAATCCACGGTGCTATGGGTTATACCTGGGAAGTAGACCTGCAAATGTTTATGAAACGCAGTTGGGCATTAAACAACACCTGGGGTGACAGTATTTTTCATCGTGCACGAGTGCAAGATTATGTACTTAACTCTGATGTCGATTTGGCTCCTTCTAAAACTTTTGAGGCGATACTATGACCCATGCATATATTGTAGACGCACTGCGTACACCTACAGGCAGACGCAAAGGGGGCCTTGCCCATGTGCATGCCATAGACTTAGGTGCAGCAGTATTAAAACCTTTGGTTGAGCGCAATAACATACCAGCAGAAGATTACGATGATGTGATTTTTGGCTGTGTAGACACGATCGGCTCGCAAGCAGGAAACATTGCCCGCACCAGTTGGTTAGCGGCGGGACTAGCAATGAATGTACCGGGTACAACGGTTGATAGACAATGTGGCTCATCGCAACAAGCCGTGCATTTTGCTGCGCAAGCGATTATGAGCGGCACGCAAGATGTGATAGCGGTAGGGGGCGTGCAAACAATGACGCAAATTCCTATTTCGTCAGCAATGCTTGCCGGGCAACCACTTGGCTTTAGTACGCCATTTGCAGAGAGTAAATTGTGGCATGCCCGCTTTGGCGATGCGCCGGTAAATCAGTTTTATGCCGCTCAGCGCATTGCTGAACATTGGGGTATAAGCCGCGCCGATATGGAAGTGTTTGCGCTAGAAAGTCATCGCCGTGCATTAGCAGCCGCAGCAGAGGGACGCTTTGATCGCGAAATAGTGGCGATTGAAGGATTAACATTTGATGAAACACCTAGAGAAAGTAGTTTGGCTAAAATGGCAGAACTTGAGCCGGTTGACCCTACTTACCCAAGTATTACCGCAGCGGTTTCGAGCTCAGTGTGTGATGCATCAGCAGCAATGCTTATTGTGTCTGAGCGCGCATTAAAAAAATATAACCTGACCCCAAGAGCGCGTATTCATCATGTTAGTGTGCTGGGAGATGATCCTATTTGGCACCTTAGAGCACCTATTCCAGCTACTATCGCGGCATTAAAAAAAGCGAATCTTACGCTTGATGATATTGATTTAGTAGAAATTAATGAAGCGTTTGCCTCTGTAGTAATGGCATGGCTAAAAGAAACCGGTTACAGCCATGAAAAAACTAATGTTAATGGTGGTGCCATTGCACTGGGCCACCCCCTTGGCGCTACCGGCGTGCGCTTAATGACCGGATTATTACATGAATTAGAGCGTACAGGCGGGCGTTATGGCCTACAAACAATGTGCGAAGGCGGCGGTTTAGCCAATGTCACTATCATTGAACGATTATAATTAAGGAGAAAGGTATGGGTATTTGCCAACAGCGTACAGTTATTATTACCGGAAGTGGCGGTGGATTAGGCCGTGCTTATGCACTTGCCTTTGCCGCAGAAGGCGCCAATGTGGTAGTGAACGACATTCGTCTTGATGCTGCAAAAGCAGTGGTTGATGAAATTATTACTGCCGGCGGTAAAGCAATTGCTAATAGCAGCGATATTACTACCACGGCTACGGCGCAGCAGATAGTAGATGATGCCATTGCCGCTTTTGGCGAAGTGCATGTGCTAGTTAACAATGCCGGCGTACTGCGCGATGGTATGTTTGTTAATTCAGATGAAGACGCCTGGGATATGGTAATGCGGGTGCACCTTAAAGGGCACTTTTGTTTAGCCAATATTTTAAGCCGTCGCTGGCGCGATCAGTCAAAAGCAGGTAACCCAGTAGCTGCACGTATTATAAACACCAGCTCGGGCGCAGGCTTACAAGGCTCGGTAGGGCAAGCAAACTATTCTGCGGCAAAAGGCGGTGTTGCTACGCTTACTTTAGTACAAGCGTCGGAATTGGCGCGTTACGGTATTACTGCTAATGCATTGGCACCGGCAGCACGCACTGCAATGACCGAATCAGCAATGCCTGATCTAGTGAAAAAGCCAGAAGATGATAGCTTTGATGCTTGGGCACCGGAAAATGTAGCGCCGCTGGTTGTTTGGTTAGGCAGTGAGGCATCATCTGCCGTAACAGGGCAAATATTTGAAACGCAAGGCGGGCGTATCTCATTATGTGATGGCTGGCGCACTGGGCCTACTATTGATAAAGGCGCACGCTTAAATGTAAATGAAATTGCCGGCGTGATTGATCAATTAAATGCCCAAGCTGTGGCACCACAAAAGGTATGGGGTAGTAAATAATGACTAAGATAGATTTAGATAGACGACGACTTATACAGGCGTGCGGCGCAATTGGTGGTGCGTCTATGCTAGGTTTATCACTTGCAAGTCAAGCATCGGCGGCTGCAACAGTAAACACTCCTAAACAGCCGCTTGGTGACTACGACAGTTGGGATATGTCGACCATGGCGGATTTATTACGCCAAGGCGATATTAGCTCATTAGAATTAACCGACAGTGCAATTGCAAGGTTTGAAGCAAATGCTGCGCTTAATATGATAGCCGTTAATCATTTTGAGCAAGCGCGTGAGCAAGCACAAAAGTTAAACCAATTAAGCACTGCACAGCGAACAGCTAAAATGGCCAGCGCGCCGCTGTTGGGAGTGCCGTTTGCGCTTAAAGATTTAGGCGTAACTATGGCCGGTACTATTACCACTAATGGTTGTCGTTTTTTTAAAGATAACCGTGTGGCTGAAAATTCAACCTTAGTTAATCGCTATCAAGCAGCGGGACTAAATATTATGGCTAAGCTTACCAGTCCTGAGTTTGGTCAAACGCCTACAGGTGAGTCGAGCTTACATGGCGACACGCTTAACCCGTGGGATACCCGCTATAGCAGTGGTGGCTCCTCGGCAGGCTCTGCAGTGGCGGTTGCCGCGAGAATTTTACCCGCAGCTCATGGTAGCGATGGTGGCGGCTCTATTCGTATACCTGCATCGCATTGTGGACTATTTGGGCTCAAACCAAGCCGTGGCCGGGTGGCATCTGGCCCCACTAACTTAGAAAGCTCAATGGGGTTATCGGTTCATCATGCGCTTACCCGCAGTGTGCGCGACAGTGCATTGCTGCTGCAGCTAACACAAGGGGCAGAGCCAGGGTCGCGTGTTACCCTGCCCAACGATAATATGTTAGCTGCGGTTAACGCCAAACCAAAGCCTCTTAAAATAGCATTAATGCAAAGCCATCCGTTTGGTTACCCTGTGCATCAAGATTGTAGCGACGCCTTAGATAAAACCGTTAAATTACTGACTAGTTTAGGCCATATTGTTGAAGTAGCACAGCCAACCTTGCCACTTGAGCAAATGTTTAACGGCATGGGCATAGCCACTTCAAGCGGTATGCTTAATGCGGTACAAGCTAGAGAATTAAAACTAGGGCGTGCAGCACGCGAAAACGAATTTGAAGCCATTGTTTGGGGACACCTGCAGCGGGCTAAAGAATTTACAGCTCAGCAAATGCTAGCCGCCCGGAGTGCCTTTGATCAAGGCGGGCAAGCTTTTGACGTGTTTTTTAACGACTACGACTTTATTTTGACGCCAGTGACCACAGCGCCACCACCAAAAATTGGTGAACTTAGTTTAAATCAACCCTACGACTCATTTGTGCAACAGGTATTAAAAGCATCACCCATTGCAGCGTTATTTAATATGACAGGTTTACCAGCAATGTCGGTGCCACTGCATTGGAATAAGAATGGCTTGCCAATTGGTGTGCAGTTTGCCGGTGCGTATGGCAGTGAGGCGCAGTTGCTTACGCTGGCCGCGCAATTAGAGCAAGCCGCTCCGTGGGCAGATAAAAGGCCGCCTATATTAAGCTAAGGCACAAAATATAGAGATGCTAAGCAGCAAAAGAGCCAACTAGGCTCTTTTTTAGTTGTAAAGTAGTAACTATACGGCGTTAATTCAGTTGCAGTTAACTATCGTAATGAGTTAGCAGTAGCTGCAATCAGCTTGGTTGTTAAATATTAGGCAAAAAAAAGCCCAGCTAAGCTGGGCTATAAAATATTCTAAGGAGAAGTGCTTAATTTTGGGTTACAGTAAATTGCCCAAAAGTATAAACTTTAAACAAATAAAATGTATTGATTAACACCAAACTCATATTCGAAACAATACTCGACGACATAAGATCTAAGCTAAATGATAAAAATAGCAAACCACAGGCACTAACCGCGGCAATACGCAGTAATGTGAGTTGGTTAATAAAGAATGCACCTAAACCTAGTGCAAGTAATATCGTGTTTAAAAGCCAATCTAGCTCGTTCAGCATGGTAGTTTCAATAGTTCATTTGTTGAAAAAAGGAGCGCCATTATGTTGATCTTTTGCACACCTTTCAACCAAGTAATTTTAAATTTTCAGATTAGTTTTTTTAATGCTAAAAGTAAGCTTTTATTGCCGCAATAATTCCATTATCGGCAATTACTTTATATTTTTGACAGCTTTTTGAGTTAACCGTATCAGTACATAAATAAAGTGCCTTACGCTTACTGTCTAGCTGTGGCTGTAAGTTTGAATCGAGGAGCGTTGCGCCGTAACCAAATACCCCAGGCCAATAAATGCTATTACTCACCATACCTAATTTATGATAACTAAGCAGTGTAGGCTTAGGGATTATAATTATTATAAATAGTAATAGTCCAAGCGTGGTCAGCAAGCTGCTTTTAGACTTTTGCGCTGCTTTATTGTTAGCGCTTGTATTAGCACTTTGTTTAATATTATTAGGCTTTGTAGCCGTACTGCGGTTTTGCTTGTTTTTTGTTGTTTTTGTACTTCTAGGTGCTTTACCTAGTAATGATTGTTTTTTTGTATTTGTAGACATAAAGCAAATCTGGCCTTTTTGGTGTAGTTCTCTATAATAAATAACTGTATTTAAAGCAAATGATAGCATTTGCAAACATTGCTTTTAGCCTATAAGGATCAAATATGAACACGCAGCTTGCAATTTTAATCGTTGATGACGTTAGTACTGTGCGCAGCTTTTTAAGCCAAACATTGATGCATTTAGGCATAGAAAACGTAAAAGAAGCATCAACTGCCGCACAATGTATTAATGAGTGTCGTGCTGCAAATTATAACATGATTTTTTTAGATATAGAGTTACCTGATGGCGATGGTAAAGAGTTAATTGAGCAAATTAATCAACTGAACCCAGAAACAAACGTGGTTATGGTGTCGGCGCACTCAGGGGTTGAAAATGTAAAAGATGCAATTGATAAAGGGGCTAAAGGTTTTGTGGTAAAGCCTTTCTCTCCTAAAAAAATAGCAGCTATGCTGAAAAAGTTTTATCCCGAGCTAGAAGGGGTTTAATAACTTACGCGCCATTTTATTAAAAGCGCTTATTTAAGCGCAACTGCCCTAAATAAGAATATGTGATGATTTTGCTGTATGAATTGGCTACATACCTGTTTAATGCTGTAAATATTAAATATAAAGCAAAAAAAAACCGGCCAAGGCCGGTTTTTATATTCTTGCAAAAACAAATTATAGTGCTTTAATTTTAGCAGCTATGCGGCTCTTATGACGAGCAGCTTTGTTTTTGTGAATTAGACCCTTAGTTGCGTAACGGTCTAGGATAGGTGTAGCAACAGAAAAAGCTTGCTGTGCAGCTTCTTTATCACCAGCTTCAATAGCTACGATTACTTTTTTGAAGTAAGTACGCATCATTGAACGACGACTTGCGTTGTGCTGACGGTTTTTTTCGCTTGTAATAGCGCGTTTTTTTGCAGACTTGATGTTAGCCAAGGTTTGCTCCTAACAATCTTAAATAAAGCTTAAATTAAAGGCCGTGGAATATGCCTGTTTTTATCATGAATGTCAATTTAATTTTGACAATCCAAGAAAAACTGCTCCTTATAACGAACATCAATTTGCCGCTCTAGCAGTTAATATCGACATTGTAACAAAGCATGAGGATTCAGCCTAGTGCTTTAAAGCGATTTATAAAAAAGACTATGGCATAATTACTTATCTTAATGATTTTTAGTGTGGGTTTGCGGTGTCAAAAGGTTTATTTCGCTCCGGTATGATTGTTAGTTGTATGACAATGATATCGCGTATTTTAGGGTTAGTTCGCGATGCGGTTGTTGCAAACCTCCTGGGAGCCGGTGCTGCGGCCGATGTTTTTTTGTTTGCTAATCGAATTCCTAACTTTTTACGTCGTTTATTTGCAGAAGGTGCGTTTGCTCAAGCATTTGTACCTGTATTAAGCGAAATAAAAGAGCAGCAAGGCGACGACAAGGTTAAACTTTTTGTTGCGCAAGCAGCAGGAACCTTAGGCACTATTTTATTAATAGTGACAATTGTAGGTGTGGTTGCGTCTCCGGTTATTGCTGCACTATTTGGCACAGGTTGGTTTATAGATTGGTGGCAAGGTGGCCCTGATGGCGAAAAGTTTGAACTTGCCAGTGCATTATTAAAGCTGACATTTCCGTATTTGTTTTTTGTAAGCCTTGTGGCGCTAAGTGGGGCGGTTATGAATGTATATAACCGCTTTGCTGTGGCTGCGTTTACCCCAGTGTTATTAAATATATCTATTATTGCGTGTGCTATTTTTTTACATGACCAATTTTCGGTAGGTGCATATGCATTAGCTATCGGTGTATTTATTGGTGGTGTGGTGCAATTACTGTTTCAGTTGCCTTTTTTATATCGGGCAAAAATGTTGGCGCGCCCGCGCTGGGCTTGGCAAGACGAAAATGTAAAAAAAGTACGTAAATTAATGCTGCCTGCTTTGTTTGGAGTATCTATTAGCCAAATAAACTTATTGCTCGATACCGTTATTGCTTCATTACTCATGACCGGCTCAATTGCTTGGTTGTATTACTCAGACCGTTTAATAGAGTTTCCGCTGGGATTATTTGGTATTGGTATAGCAACGGTTATTTTACCGGCACTGTCAAAATTACACAGTAGTAAAAAAAGCAGTGATTTTCAGCATACCTTAGATTGGGGGGTGCGTTTTGTAATATTTTTGGGCCTGCCTGCTATGATAGGGTTAATGATTATTAGCCCACTTATTATTACTGTGTTGTTTGATCATGGTGCATTTAAAGAAGCGGGGATTGATCATGTTAAAGCGGTGAGCTTAGGGGTAATGGCTTATTCGGTTGGTTTAGTCAGCTTTATGCTAATAAAAGTATTAGCCCCTGGATTTTACGCCCGCCAAGATACTAAAACCCCAGTGCGCATTGGTATTATTACCTTGGTACTTAATATGGTGTTTAATATAATGCTTGCGCCTTTTATTGGTTATTTAGGATTGGCATTAGCTACTTCAATGTCGGCAAGTTGTAATGCATTTTTGCTTTACAGGCAGCTTAAAAAAGAAAATGTGTATCAGTTTTCGTCAATGAGCTTATATTTTACCCTTAAATGCTTTGTTGCAAGTATTGTTATGGGGTTACTGGTTTGGTTTACCAGCGAGCAGTATAGTTGGACGACTTGGCACTTTAGCGAACAGGTTATTTTACTCCTAGTGTTGCTAGCAATTGCAGGGTTAAGTTACTTTACGCTGTTATTTTTGATGGGTGTGCGACTAAATACGATAAAAAGTGTAGCAATTACTGAATCGAACTAAAAAAAAGATTATAATCGGCAACTCTGCAACTTCATTCAATTTTGAGTTGTGAATTAATAACTCGCTTAAAAAGGCATTGGGTGGCATGGAGTTAATTAGAGGTATACACAATATTCGCTCACAACATTTTGGTTGTGTGCTTACTATTGGTAATTTTGATGGTGTTCACTTAGGTCATGCTGAAGTATTAAAAGGCTTACTTATTGATGCTAAAGCAAATAATTTACCTAGTACGGTAATGTTGTTTGAGCCTCAACCACAAGAGTTTTTTGCTAAAAGTAATGCGCCAGCGCGTTTAACTCGCTTACGAGATAAACTGCTATTGCTCAGCGAGTTAGGTATTGAACGAGTTATTTGTATTAGCTTTAATCAGCAATTTGCAAATATGCATGCAGAGCAATTTGTTAGTGATATTTTAATTAAAAAGCTAGGCGTTAAAGCATTAACGGTTGGTGATGATTTTAGATTTGGCAAGCAGCGACAAGGTAATTTTGACTTACTAGTAAGTATGGGCAAACAAGCGAGCATGGATGTTAAAAGCACCGCGAGTTTTCGCCAATTAAATGCTAGAGTAAGCAGTACTTTAATTCGTGAAGCGCTTGCCGCTGGTGATTTAAGCACTGCAAAGGTAATGCTTGGTCACAACTATGCCATTTCAGGGCGTGTTATACATGGTTGGAAACGTGGCCGAGAGCTGGGTTTTAGAACCGCAAATATAGCGCTTAAACGTCAAGTTTGCCCGGTAAATGGGGTGTTTGCTGTGCAAGCAACCATAGCAGGGAAACAAGTTTATGGGGTTGCCAATATAGGCAATAAGCCCACCTTTAATGGAACTCGTGCCTTATTAGAAGTTCATCTTTTTGATTTTGCACAAGACATTTATGGACAATTTATGCATGTGGAGTTGATTAAAAAACTCCGCGATGAGAAAAAATTCGAGACATTAACACAATTAACGGCGCAAATAGCAACTGACGTTGCCGCCGCTAAGCAGTGTTTTGGTTTAAATTAGGTAGCCGATAGATACGGAATGTAGGATTAATGAGCGACTATAAACATACTTTGAACTTACCGGAAACACCGTTTCCAATGCGTGGCAATTTGGCACAACGTGAACCAAAAATGCTAAAAGCATGGTATGAAGACGACCTATATGGTCAAATTCGCAGTGCTAAAAAAGGTAAAAAAACCTTTATTTTGCATGATGGACCTCCGTATGCAAACGGCGATATCCATTTAGGCCATTCAGTAAATAAAATATTAAAAGATATTATTGTTAAGTCTAAAACCTTATCTGACTTTGACTCGCCATTAGTACC
The DNA here is from genome assembly GCF_017653575.1 of Pseudoalteromonas sp. K222D. Taxonomy (NCBI): domain Bacteria; kingdom Pseudomonadati; phylum Pseudomonadota; class Gammaproteobacteria; order Alteromonadales; family Pseudoalteromonadaceae; genus Pseudoalteromonas; species Pseudoalteromonas sp. K222D. The sequence goes on along the minus strand of NZ_JAGGDL010000007.1, from coordinate 100,417 downwards.
TGGTTGGGATTGTCATGGTTTACCAATAGAGTTAATGGTTGAGAAAAAAGTTGGCAAGCCAGGCGTTAAAGTAACCGCGAGCGAGTTTCGCGAAAAGTGCCGTGCATACGCTAAAAAGCAAGTTGAAGGTCAAAAGGTCGACTTTAAACGTTTAGGTGTATTTGCCGATTGGGATAAGCCTTACTTAACCATGAACTTTGATTTTGAAGCGAATGCTATTCGTGTACTTGGTCGTATTATTGAAAAAGGCCATTTACATAAAGGTGCTAAGCCTGTGCATTGGTGTACAGATTGTGGTTCTGCTTTAGCCGAAGCCGAAGTTGAATACCAAGATAAGCAATCACCAGCAATAGACGTACGCTTTATTTTTAACGACCAAGACGCAGTAGTAAGTGCGTTTGATTTAGCCGATGGTCATAAAGGTACAGGTAAAGTTGGTACTGTTATTTGGACTACCACCCCGTGGACGCTGCCTGCTAACCGAGCAGTAGCAGTACATGCAGAATTAGAATATGCACTAGTACAAGTTGATGACGAAGGTAAGCAGCAACGCTTAATTTTAGGCTCTGAGCTCGTTAAAGATGCCATGGACCGTTTTGGTTTTAATAACTTTCATGTATTAGGTTATGTTAAAGGTGCGGCGCTTGAAAATTTACAAGTAGCACACCCTTTTTATGACTTTAGTGTTCCTGTAATTGTAGCTGAACATGTTACGACCGACTCAGGTACGGGTGTTGTACATACGGCTCCAGGGCATGGTCAAGAAGATTTCGTGGCTGGACTTGAATACAAACTAGAAGTGACTAACCCGGTTGGCGCAAATGGTGTGTACTTACCAGACACTGAGTTATTTGCCGGTCAGCATGTGTTTAAAGCTAACGCGAGCATTGTTGAAGTGCTTAAAGAGCATGGCGCATTAATGCATCACCATGCTATTACGCATAGTTATCCACATTGCTGGCGTCATAAAACGCCAATTATTTTCCGTGCTACACCACAGTGGTTTATTAGTATGGATCAGGCTAATTTGCGTCAAGATTCATTAAACGAAATTAAAAACACGCAGTGGTTACCAGAGTGGGGCGAAAGCCGCATTGCAAACATGGTTGAGGGCCGTCCAGATTGGTGTATATCACGCCAACGCACTTGGGGTGTACCAATTGCATTGTTTGCTGATAAAGACACCGGTGCTATTCATCCAAATACGCAAGAGTTAATTGAACAAGCAGCACAATTGGTTGAAAAGTCAGGTATTCAAGCATGGTACGATTTAGACCCAGCGACACTGTTAGGTGAAGAAGATGCTAAGCAATACATGAAAGTGCAAGACACTCTCGATGTATGGTTTGACTCGGGCGTATCGCATGCGTGTGTTGTTGATGCGCGTGAAGACTTAACTGGTCCTGCCGATTTATACCTTGAAGGTTCTGATCAGCATCGTGGTTGGTTTATGTCGTCTATGATGACATCGGTCGCTATTAACGGCCATGCACCATACCGCCAAGTACTTACTCATGGTTTTACCGTTGATGAAAACGGTCGTAAAATGTCTAAGTCGTTAGGTAATGTTATTTCACCACAAAATGTGATGAATAAACTAGGCGCCGATATTTTACGCTTGTGGGTTGCCTCTACCGATTACACCGCAGAAATGACGGTGTCGGATGAAATATTTAACCGCTCAGCAGATCGTTACCGCCGAATTCGTAACACTAGTCGTTACTTATTAGCTAACCTAAATGGTTTTGATCCAAAAACAGATCAAGTAGCTGTTAATGATATGGTTGAGCTTGATAAGTGGATTGTTGGCCGTGCAGCACAATTACAAACAGAAATTTTAGCTGCCTACGATAGCTACCAAATGCTGTTAGTAACGCAAAAGCTAATGAACTTTTGTACCGGTGAGCTTGGCTCGTTCTATTTAGACGTAATTAAAGACCGCCAATACACAGCTAAGAGTGACAGCCACGCACGTCGTTCTTGTCAAACAGCGCTGTACCATATTGCTGAAGCAATGACGCGTTGGATGGCACCAATTATGAGCTTTACTGCTCAAGAAATTTGGGAAGCATTACCGGGTGAGCGTAGTGACTACGTATTTACATCAACCTGGTACGAAGGCTTACAAGCTCCTACTAACAGCCAATTTAGTAACGATGATTGGTTAGAAATTCTAACAGTGCGCGATGAAGTAAACCGCCTATTAGAAGCTGCACGTAAAGAAGAAGTGATTGGTGCAACGCTCCAAGCAACTGTTAATTTATATACAGGCAAAGCGCTCGCAGCTAAATTATTAGCACTTGGCGACGAGCTGCGTTTTGTATTTTTAACATCTGCAGTAAACGTAACCGAAGTTGATAGCCAGCCGGCAGATACACAAACTACCGAAATTGATGGTCTTTATATTAGTGTTGCTGCAACCGACGCACAAAAGTGTGAGCGTTGTTGGCATTATAGCGCTGATGTAGGTGTTGAGCCTGCTCACCCTGAAATTTGTGGACGCTGTGTAAGCAATGTTGACGGTGAAGGCGAGCAACGTCAATTCGCTTAGGAGTTAATTAGTGAGCAAACTAGCCCAAAAAAGTGGTTTAGTGTGGCTATGGTTAAGTCTACTGCTGTTAGTAGTAGACTTTGCTAGTAAAACACTTGTTGTAAGTAGTATGGCTTATCAAGAGTCGATTAATTTACTGCCTGTTTTTAGTATTACTTATGTACATAACTACGGTGCAGCTTATAGTTTTTTAAGTGATGCAGGTGGTTGGCAACGTTGGTTTTTAAGTGCTATTGCAATTGCTATTAGTGGATTGCTGGTGTGGTGGTTAAAACGCCTGCCAGCAACTAATAAAGTATTATGCGCTGCCTATTCATTGGTACTTGCCGGTGCAATTGGTAACTTATACGACCGTATTGCATACGGTTATGTAATTGACTTTATACACGTATTTTATAAAAACTCACATTTTCCGGTATTTAATGTTGCAGATTGCGCTATTTGTATTGGTGCAGCATTATTATTATTTGACGCCTTTACAGGCGAAAGTCCGAAGGAGCATAAAGCATGAGCCAAGCTGTAATTGGTGAAAACTCACAGGTTATTTTTCATTTTTCTATTAAGTTAGAAGATGGCTCTGCTGCCGACTCAACCAAAGTGCATAACAAGCCTGCTAAATTAACTATGGGCGATGGTAGCTTAACAGCTAACTTTGAAAAGTGCTTATTAGGCTTAAACGCAGGTGAGAGCAAAACCTTTGAGCTAGAACCAGAAGATGCATTTGGTCAGCCAAATCCAGATAACATTTACTATGTTGATCGCAGTAAATTTGGCCCAGAAACCCCAGCTAAAGTAGGCGCTATAATAGCGTTTACTCAGCCTGATGGTACCGAGCTTCCGGGTTTAGTACGCGAAGTGCAAGGCGAGTCGGTAACGATTGATTTTAATCATCCGTTAGCGGGTCAGCGTTTAACCTTTGAAGTAGATATTATTGAGGTGCAAGGTTAATGGAAATATTACTAGCCAACCCACGAGGCTTTTGCGCAGGGGTTGATCGCGCTATTAGTATTGTTGAGCGCGCTTTAGATATTTTTGAAAAGCCAATTTACGTACGCCACGAAGTGGTGCATAACCGCTATGTGGTTGACGGCTTAAAAAGCCGCGGTGCGGTATTTGTCGAAGAGCTTGATCAGATACCTGACGACAGCATAGTTATATTTAGTGCGCATGGCGTATCGCAAGCGGTACGCACCGAAGCAAAGCGTCGTGACTTAAAAATATTTGATGCGACCTGCCCACTGGTTACTAAAGTACATATGGAAGTAACCCGTGCGAGCCGCAAAGGCATAGAGTGTATTTTAATTGGCCACCAAGGACACCCAGAAGTTGAGGGCACCATGGGGCAGTATGGCAATGACGAGGGCGGTATTTACCTGGTAGAAACCGTAGAAGACGTAGCTAAGTTGAATGTAAAAAATGCTGACAACTTATTTTACTGCAGTCAAACAACGCTCTCGGTAGATGATACTGCTGATGTAATTGATGCGCTGCGCGCTAAGTTCCCTGCTATTGATGGGCCGCGCAAGGATGATATTTGTTATGCAACGCAAAATCGTCAAGACGCCGTTCGCGACTTAGCCGACAAAGTAGACGTGTTGTTAGTGGTTGGCGCTAAAAACAGCTCTAACTCAAATCGTTTGCGTGAACTTGCCGATAAAATGGGCACTAAAGCTTATTTAATTGACGATGCCACAAACGTGCAAGAGTCATGGTTTACTGGTATTAATGCTGTTGGGGTAACCGCAGGAGCATCAGCACCTGAAGTGTTAGTGCAACAGGTTATAACCCGCTTAAAAGAACTTGGTGGCAATCAAGTTACTGAAAATCCTGGCGAAGAAGAGAACATTGTATTTGCTGTTCCTATTGAGCTGCGCTAATCTGAATTAAATATATATTTAATTAATTAGCTTAAAAGGGAGCCGTTATGAGCAAATCGCCACAAGTGGATGGGTTGCTTTTTTCGGCTCTTTTTAATGAGCGAGGCGTACTTGCCTCGTTAGTTGTATCGCAAGTTGTTGCTATTGTTCTGGCTTTTGCACCCAATGTAGAAGATGATATTTGGCTTCGCCTTGGAATAATAAGCTTATTTTTACACTTAATAGTGTTAGTCAGTACCTCTTCTTTATACTTCTGTAGATTTTTTTTACAAAAACGTACTCAAACTTTTCAGTTAAGTGTGTTTTTTGTCTTGTTTTTATTATTCACATGCATTTTTAGTATTTTATTTTCTCATTTTGCTTTTGATATAGATGATACAAATAGCCTAATTTATTTCACACTTCGTAATTGTATTATAGTGGCTTTATTGGCTGCTTTATTCGTCCAGTTTTTATTAATTCATTTTGAAAAAGAGCAGCAAACTAAAGCGCTTGCCCGCGCAGAGCTTGATGCGTTACAAGCACGTATTCGCCCACACTTTTTATATAACAGTTTAAATACCGCTGCAGAGCTTACCCATCATGATGCAACCGCAGCTGAGCAGGCTATTTTAGCTTTAGCAGCTTTATCGCAAGCGGCAATGCGCTCAGGGCAAAGTGTGCCATTAGAGGACGAAATAACCCTTAGCAAGCAATATGTTGCACTAGAAACATGGCGTTTTAGCAGCCGCTTAAAGCTCGATTGGCAAATACCCAATGAGCTTCCTGCGCTTAATATTCCCTGTTTAACTTTGCAGCCTTTAATTGAAAATGCCGTTTGCCATGGCGTAGAGCCTAGCGAAACAGGCGCTGTAATTAAAGTTGAGCTGCATGTTACAAGTGGCTATTTAACTATTATAGTTACTAACCCAATAACCGCGGCAACCTCTAAAACTCGGCCAAGTAACGGCATGGCACTGGAAAATATTCGCCAACGACTTAATATTTATTACAAGGGTAAAGCGCAGCTTACTATTGCTAATAAAAATGGCGTATTTAGAGTAAAAGTAGTGATCCCTAAACATATTGAGAGTCAATTATGAATGTAATTATTGTTGATGATGAACCCTTAGCTAGAGCGCGTTTAGTACGTTTATTGGCGGCTCAAAATATAGTTGTACAAAATGAAGCGAGCAATGGTGCAGAAGCACTTGCGTTAAGTAAAGTAAACCAGCCTGACTTAGTGTTTTTAGATGTTGATATGCCGGGTATTAATGGCTTGGAGGTAGCAAGTGAGCTTAACAAACTTGCAGTTCCACCCGCCATAGTATTTATTACCGCCCACCCTGAGCACGCGCTAGACGCATTGCAATTAAATGCGGCGGGTTATTTGGTAAAGCCTGTATCGGCGCAATCATTACAAAAAGTAGTTGAACAACTTGGGCGCTTAAATAAAGTACATATACAAAAACAACAAACAACAAAAATTACGTATCAGCTCGCGGGCACATTAAAAAGTATAGAAATGGAGTGTATTTATTATTTTGCTGCTGAAGAAAAATATACAAAAATGGTATTTAAAGGGGGCAGTGCGCTTATAGAGCAAAGTTTAAAACAATTAGAAACCCTTTATCCCACACATGTTTTAAGAGTACACCGCAATACGTTAGTAAATAAAAATAAGGTGGTTGCTCTGCACTCATTAAGTAGCGGTAGCCATGCTATTGAACTACAAAACTGCAAAGAGCTGTTAGTGGTTAGCCGCCGTGAGTTAAAAACAGTTAAATCTACCTTGTGTTAACTCATTTACTAAAAAGCTACTTTGGTAAATGCAGAGTTTATTAACCGTTTATCAACAAAATCAACCGTTAGTCTTAGTAGTTCTTGAATCTATATTTTAATTGCATACACTTATAATCAGATAATATTTATTTGGTTTTATTATGTATTCACACCTAATTAAGCGACGCAAAGGCTTCACTTTAATAGAAGTACTTATTGCCTTTATCATCCTCAGTTTTGGCTTATTAGGTGCCGTTGCACTGCAAGCAAAAGCTAAACAAGCCAGTTTTGACTCTATGCAGCGTGCTGCTGCAGTTGCACTTGGTAATGATATTGTGCAGCGTATCCGTGCTAACGATACCATTACGTCTATTAAACTTTATGGTTCTTATAACGGCAAGGAAGCAATAAAAAGTGATAGCAAGGAGACCGAATCATCAGCTTGCTTTAATAGTAGCTGTGGCTCCGAAGGTATAGTGGGTTTGGATGTCGTGCAATGGAAGCGCGCTATTAGCGCACGTAATAATACAGGCTCTTTAGATGATGCCACCATATGTATAAAGTCTACCTCAGAAGATGGCACTGGCGGGAAAGGATTCAATATTGAGGTAATTATATCATGGCAAGGGCGGCAAGAATTTACAGCAAACACAGATACAGGAAAAGTTACCTGTGGTGATGACCCTAACAATAAACGTCGATTAGTGGTATTAACTAGCTATATTTATGTGAGGAGCTAGCATGAAACAAACAGGTTTTACGCTCATAGAAGTAATGATTTCACTATTTATTGGTGGCTTGATCCTCGGCGGTGTTATGTTTACTTTTATTAGTATGAAAGTAACCACAAAAGACACTATGACAATTGGTGAGCTTCAAGAGTCAGGACGTTTAGCAATTAATATAATGCAGCGCGATATTGAGCAAATTGGTTTTTGGGGTACATTTTATGATGACTCGTTCACTGCAGCAAATACAACCGTTTCTGCAACGACTACAGGTGATTGCTCTGAGGGGGCTAATAACGGCAGTTTCCCAGATTTAACCAGTAGTAGCAATTTTAGAACTATATATGCTAAAAAAGCAGAGGGCACTAAAGATCCTAAAGAGCTTAAATGCATTGAAGATGCAATTAAAAATACCGATATTTTACAGCTAAAATTTTTACAAGGTAAGCAACTAATAGTAGGGAGCCTCGCCGACGTTCAAGCTAACGTAAATTACTTTATCGCGGAACAAGAGCAAGCACAATTTTTTCGTAGTATACCAGGTACACCAGGTACACCAGGTGCATTAAATATAAATACGACAGTGTGGCCCTATAGTCATCATGTATATTACATATCTGAGCAAGAATATGTTGTCAACAATAAAAAATTTAAAGTACCCATTCTAAAACGACAACGTTTGGTGGGTGATAGCATGGAGGAAGAAACAATTATGGAGGGTGTTGAAAACATGCGCTTTGTATTTGGCTTAGACACTACCAATGATAGCCGAGTAGATACTTACCGCAGCATTAAAGACATGAACCCTACTGATTGGGAAAATCGAAAAGGTATTTTAACAGTACAGCTATTTTTATTGATTAGAGCGTTGCAACCCGATCCTGGAGTTAAAATTAAAAATCAAACATATATACTGGGTGAAGGTAGCGATAAACGAGAGCTAACATTTACCGATAACTACAGGCGTACGGTATTTACTACCACTATTCGTTTAAATAATGTGGGGGCTAACTTATGGCGCATTTAAAAAATATACCGAATAAACAGCAGGGCGTGGTGCTTATAACAGCATTAATTATGGTAATAGCCGTAACTGGTATTGCGGTTACCCTCATGAGCAGTAGTACAATTGATATTAAAATTACCAATGCAGCGCAAGAGCGAGAAGTTGCTGAAAATGAGTTAATTGGCGAAGTGCAGCGGATGATTTCGGGCGAAGCAAATAAGGGAGCAGGCAATCAGTTTTTTTTATCGCCAGACGAAGTAACCAGCATTGCATCAGGCGATGAGAGTGGCATGGTAATAGCTAACCATAATGGCATGAAAAGTAAAATGATTAACTTAAATAAAGGGGCGCTCAATTTAGAATGCCCGCGCCGATTTAATTTTACCGCAGGAGTATCCTGCAATATGGTGCAAGTAGCTACCACTATAGACTATGGCCCCAAGATTAAAAATTCACCGGCTAATGAGATGAAATATTCACTGACGATTGTTACAGGTATAGCTCAAGAAATGGCTAGCACAGGTAAGGGAATTTAAAATGAAGTTTAAATTAAATGCAGTGTTAGCCTCATTGGTGGGGTTGGCCATAAGTATGTCGGTTATTGCTGAAGATATAGAGCTTTATGTAAATTATAATGTTGAGACAAAAGAAAAACCCCGGGTCATGATGATTTTTGATACATCTGGAAGTATGGCCTGGGACGTTACTGATGGTAAGCAATGCTATAAAAGAAATAGTAATGGTTTCTATCAAAGTGAGTGTTTTAAAAGTAAAGCGAGTTACACTTGGTACCAGCAGTGTTATAAATCAGTGAACGGATATGCAGAGCCTGTATGTGAAGATAGCCGCTTACAGGTTGCACAAAATGCGATTAAACAATTAGTAAATGACAACGAAGATATTGATTTTGGACTAATGCGCTTTGATGGGGATAACGGTGGTTATGTTTTAGCAAGAGTAGGGGCCGACAAAAAATCCTTGCTAGAGAAAATAGAAGAGTTACCTGCAAACGGTGCAACGCCTTTGACTGAAACATTATGGGAAGCTTATTTATACATAACAGGCCAAAAAGTATATTACGGTAATAATACAAATGACCGAGACAAAACAGCCGAATCTTCTGGGTATTATAAATCGCCGTTTATCCCAGTTACCGGTGAGCCACTTAGATGTGATAACAGTATTAATATCATCTTAATGACTGATGGAGACCCAAGTAATGACTCCAACAGAAATAATGATATTTACGATCTTCATCGCGACTATTTTTCTGAAAACCCGCCTATTGTTAGTAATAGTTATTTAGCAGCCCTAGCTAAAATAATTCATGGTACTGATGATGTGGAAGTCGATTTATATAAAAACACTAAGAATGTACTTGATATAGGCCGTGTATTCCCTATTGGCTTTGGTACGGGTATGAGTGATTCTGGTAAAAATTTACTAACTGAAACTGCTGATTATGGCGGTGGTCAATATTTGCATGCAAATACTGCAGCGCAGTTGTCGGATGCACTTAAAAATACAATTTCGCGCATTCGCGAAGTGAACGACAGCTTTTCATCGCCATCTGTAGCAAGTAACAACGTAGATCAAACCCGTAGCCGCGATGCTATCTATTTTGCGATGTTTTATCCCGAAACCGGTGCGCGTTGGCGTGGCAATCTAAAAAAATTAAAAGTTTCGGGTGATCAAATAGTTGATTCAACGGCTAAGGGAGCGCTGGATGATAATGGCTTAATTAGCAAAGATGCAAAAACGTTCTGGCTGCCAAGTAATCAGCCTGCAGATGGTAACGCAGTAGCGCAGGGTGGGGTTAATTTACATTTAACTACTTTAGATACCCAAAGCCGTAACCTATACACCGAGAACCAAGGAGCGCTTGTTAAATTTAGTCCTACAGTAGTAAATGATATTCTTAATACTACTCCAGATAATACACTTAGCTTAGCAAGTGATGATATAAAATGGGCGATGGGGGTTGATGTTGATGATGAGGACAGAGACGGCTCAAAGCAAGACCAACGACAAGATATTTTTGGCGATCCGCTGCACTCTAAACCTGTAGCAATTGATTACGGTAATGATGACGTTCGTTTGCTTATTGGCACCAATGCTGGCTTTTTACATATGTTTAAAGACGCAGGTAATACAGTGAGTGAGAGTTGGGCGTTTATTCCCTCTGCGCTATACAAGATTATTAAACCACTGCGTGAAAACCAGGCTGAAACTAAAGTTTATGGCATGGATGGAGCAATCAGTGTTTATTTTAGTAATAGTTTAAACAGTGAAGGATTGAATGACGGCATTATAGATGCAGGCGAAGGCAGTGATGATGAAGTATGGGCTTTTGCAGGAATGCGCCGTGGTGGTAAAAACTACTATGCACTAGATATTACAGCACCAAATGCTCCGAAAAAACTCTGGGATAAACCAATTGAAGGCGGGAAAGGTGACTTTACTGAACTTGCTCAAAGTTGGTCTAAGCCACAAATAGCGTATATTAAAGCGTTTGGTGATAAACCTTTATTGGTATTTGGTGCAGGTTACGACACTAACAAAGATGCGGCTATTCGTAGTGAAGACACTAAAGGCCGTGGTATTTATATTATTGAAGCGGAAACCGGAAAGCGTGTGTGGGCTCTCACTCCAGAGATTAACGGCTTTAAAGGTAAACACAGTATTGCAGCGGATGTAACCGTGCTTGATTCTGACTACGATGGTTATATAGATCGTATTTATGCGTCAGATACAGGTGGTAATATTTGGCGGATTGATATGCCGGGCAGTGATATTAGTGAGTTCAGCCATTTTAAATTAGCTGAGCTAGGTAGTGAACGTGCTACCCAAGATAGGCGCTTTTTTTACAAGCCATTAGTTGCGCGCACTATGTTTAGTAAAGTAACTCAAACCACCGAAAAAGGGGAAGTAGTTACCACGCGCTTAGATACACCTTACGATGCCATAGTTATAGGTAGTGGCAATCGCTCTAAGCCAACTGATACTAATGAGCAAGATCAGTTATTTATGATTAGAGATGAAAATACCGTCACTAAGTCATTTTTAACCAAAGCGCCAGCTACTATTGTAAAAGAAGACTTAATGCAAATAAACCATGACCCATTCGGTAATGCGTTAGATAATGTCGAGAAGTTTGTTGAGCTAGAAGCAGATTTAGCAAACGTTAAAGGTTGGCGGTATGAATTAGCAACCGGTGAAAAATCACTTGCCGCAGCTACAGTTGTGGGTGGAGTGGCTTATTTTACCTCGTTTACTCCGGCTTCAGATACAGCAACAGTAAATCAGTGTTCACTTAGTGGTGGTGGAGGCTCACTGTATGCGTTTCATTTACATTATGGCACTAAGGTGTACGATGAGCTGAAGTTTGCTACTAGTTACGATGTACCCGATACACCACAGTTATACTTTGGTGAGAACGAAGTTGGAGAAAGTCAGTTTTATTTAATTGGCCCTGGGATAAAAGGGAAAGATGCTCAAAACCCAATGAGACCAGTGGATGTTATTGGGCCGGGGTTAAAAGTAGTAGACGGAAAAATACAATTAGTAAATAAGGAGTCTGTCGGTTTTGGTTTTAAAACCCAGCAAACTTACATTTATAAGCGCGAAGAAAACGACGAAATCAAATCTAATTAAGATGATTAAGGGGGTTTAAATGAATAAAAAGCAACATGGATTTACCTTAATTGAGCTGATGATAGCAGTTGCTATCGTCGGTATACTTGCAGCAATTGCATTGCCTAATTATACAGAGTATGTGAAGCGTGCTTCGCGTGCAGAGGCAGTTGCTGCATTATTAGATGCAGCTAATAAAGAAGAGCAGTACTTTGTAGATAACAGAGAATATACAGAATTAGCGAGTGATTTAGGGATTCAAAGTAAAACAGAGAATGGGCATTTCGAATTAGCGATTAAAGTAGTTGATAAAAGTACTTTTACAATCACAGCAAAACCTATTGCAGGGCCGGTAAAAGGAGATGGTGACTGTACTGAAATGTCCATTACCGACATAGGTTTAAAAGGCGCTAAGGGGACTAAAGGCGGCTCAGATAATGATTATTGCTGGGGTAGGTAAGCGGCTTGTTTTTGCTGGCATTTGTCAGTTGATTTAATGCGTATTCTACCCGTTTGACTTACCGATAAAGCAAGCCCTTCGAGGTTTGCTTTATCGCTATTAGGGCAATAAATAAAGGTGCCGTTTTGAAAACCATTTAACGAGCCATCAGGCCTAAAGGTAATTGCATCTCGTGGGTATTCTAAGCTATCAAACTCATGGGTGTGTTCAAAGGTGCTTAGCATTAGCTCATCGTTATCGATAAATAACGATATTTGCTCCTCCCAATCACCTTTTTGACATTCATTGTTTTTTAACGCGCATAAAGTAACGTATGTACCGTTTTCTATGGCGTAAAGGCGAGCAAAGTTTATATTGCGATATAATAAATTAACCTGGTTGTCTGCACGGTTTATCGCTAAAAAAATCAGGAAAAAACCATATAGAAAACTGACTAGTAATAGCCACAATAGCAATTGTTACCATTAGCTCAAGTAAGGTTATACCATTATGCTTAGTTGAATATGCGATTAACTTCATCCCTGAAGCCTTAAATGGAGAGGCGATTATTTTGGTTAGTAAACAATCAAAAAATAACAATGTAAGGTTTATTTTAAAAGGCATTCATGCGTACCATCACCATCACCAAGATAAAAAGCGGTGCCAGATTGCGATACGGTAAGTACTTTATTATTTTTGTTATCGCTATTAGGGCAATATATAAAATCCCCAGGGCTTGTGGTAATGCGGCCACTAGTGTTAAAACTTAGGTTATTGATGTTGCCGGTATAGTTTAACGTGTCATTTGCAGGAATTGCAGCCATCACTCGTAACAGATTATCGGGAAGTTTGCCGTATTCACCGTCGTTATCGATATCTACGAATAAGATAATCATATTAGTGGACCCCCAGTCACTTTGGCATGCTAATTTGTCGTTACTGGTTTTAACTTCGTTATTTGGGGCAGGACATACAACAACTATTTCATCGTTAGTAGCTGCTTGCGAGCGGGCATAACTAATATTACGTTTTAGTTCTAATAGAAAGTTCTCGGCGCGGTTTTCCTCTAGCATGTCGCTACTGTTCCACAATGCAATGGTGGCAATAATGCCTACAATAGCCACAGTCACCATCAGCTCTAGTAAAGTGAATCCGTATTGTATTTTTTTCATATTGATCCCGTAGGTTACTTATTGTTTTAGTATAGCTATTTTTATTAGCATAATCATAGCATGACAGATTGTTTTATCACCGTAATACAGTCACTTTGTTTGCTATGAGCCTTGTGATTGTCTAAAATCGAGGCAACTGTAGCTTTAAAAAGTAATTAATATGAAAAAAATAGAAGCAATCATTAAACCTTTTAAGCTTGATGATGTGCGTGAAGCCCTATCAGAAGTAGGCATTACAGGTATGACAGTAACTGAAGTTAAAGGGTTTGGGCGTCAAAAAGGCCATACCGAGTTGTATCGTGGTGCGGAATACATGGTTGATTTTTTACCTAAAGTTAAATTAGATATTGTACTGGGCGATGATGATGTTGACCGTGCAATTGAGGTAATAATTAAAACGGCACAAACAGGAAAAATTGGTGATGGTAAAATATTTGTCACTGAGGTTGAGCGTGTTGTGCGTATTCGTACCGCTGAGGAAGATGAAGAAGCGATTTAAGCTTTATTACAACAAGTACGCTAAAAAGGCGCTTACTCAAGTTAGTAAGCGCCTTTTTAATTAATTATTTATTTCTGCTGTTAAAAATTCGTGTTTGTTTAGCGTCTTCGCTAAGCTCACTTAAGCCTAGCTTATCGTAGCTTTTTTCCATCATTTCAAGTGCAGAGTTTAAGTAGCTGCTTTGAGAGTAATGTTCTACTACAAACTTACCGCGGTTAGCAGCTGCTAAGTAGGCTTCACGTTCATAATAGTAATTGGCCACTTTTAGCTCATACCTTGCCATACGGTTTAACAACCACACTAAACGACGTTTTGCCTCTGGGGCGTAGTCACTTTGTGGGAAACGCTTAACCAAGGTTGATAAATCGGTAAAGGCCACACGTGTACGGTTAGCATCGCGGTCAGCTCTATCAACACCAAAATATTCTTGGAATGCGTTTTTATCGGCTTTAATGTTAACTAATCCACGCATGTAATACATGTAGTCTAAATCTTTATGATTTGGGTTTAAGCGAATAAAACGGTCGATTGTTGCTAGTGCTTGCTCGGTATTACCCGATTGGTAATGCGCATAGACTAAATCCATTTGTACTTGTTTAGAAAATGGGCCAAACGGGTAGCGAGAGTCAATAGCACTTAAAAGTTCAATTGCGCGTGCATATAAACCAGAATCTAAAGTTTGCTTGGCATCTTCATACAAAGCGTGAGCCGATTTATTAGGTACACGTTGAATGTCTTCTTGGTCAGGAGCCGACGAACAAGCACCTAAACTAAGCACTGAAACTGAAAAAACAATGGCGAATGCACGTTTCCCTATTTTATTTATCATTTTATTTGTTACCTTCGTTGTCTACGGCTAGGCCAAGTCGGTAAAACCGAGTAAACTATGCGTATTATATTATGCTTTTATTAAAAGCGATTCTAACCCAGTCGAGCAAAGCTTGCACTGGTAAATTGGGTAAAATTACTAATGTCAGAGCAAATTTCTCTTCAAGCCGACGTTCCAACCGATTTAGGTGGTAAACGTCTAGACCAAGTATTAGCACAATTGTTCCCTGATTATTCACGATCAAGGATAAAAACGTGGATTTTGGATGATAAAATCACCGTTGATGGCGAAATATTCAACACACCACGCACTAAACTGCTTGGTGGTGAAGTACTTAATGTTGAAACAACCATTGAAGCACCTCGTGAATACATAGCGCAAGATATCAAATTAGACATTGTTTATGAAGATGATGATATTTTGGTAATTAATAAACCTATGGGCTTGGTAGTTCATCCTGGTGCAGGTAATCCAGATGGCACAGTGCTAAATGCATTGCTACATTACCACCCAGAAATTATTAATGTACCTCGCGCGGGTATTGTGCACCGATTAGATAAAGATACTACAGGCCTTATGGTGGTAGCTAAAACTATTCCGGCACAAACGCATTTAGTAACCGCACTGCAAAAACGTGAAAATTTCACGCGTGAATACGAAGCGCTTTGCAATGGCACAATGACCGCTGGTGGTATGGTTGAAAAGCCTATTGGCCGCCATGCAACGCAACGTACGCATATGGATGTACATGAACAGGGTAAGCCAGCGATTACACATTACCGTGTTGCTGAAAAGTTTCGTGCTCATACACGTTTACGTTTACGCCTTGAAACCGGTCGTACTCACCAAATACGTGTGCATATGGCTTATTTAAATCACCCGCTTATTGGCGATCAGTCTTATGGCGGCCGTCCGCGTCCACCTAAAGGAGCAACGCCTGAGTTGTTTGAGTTACTGCGTAGCTTTAAACGCCAAGCATTACATGCAGTTAAATTAAGTATTGCGCACCCAATTACGGGTGAAATGATGACCTGGCAAGCACCTATACCAGATGACATGGTTGCTATGACACTGGCACTGCGTGAAGACACAAAAGCTAATCCTGACATAGATAGATAATGCAGTTTTTATCAGCAGCATGGCAAGTCCCTATAACAGGTGTGAGTACATTAAGTACCACACGTGTAGGCGGTGTTTCAGAAGCGCCGTTTAAGAGTTTAAACTTAGGGCTGCATGTTGGTGATAATAAACAACAGGTATTAAAAAATCGTGCTTTGTTGAACAAGCATTTACCAAATAGTGCTGTATGGATAGATCAAGTTCATAGTGGCGATGTGCTCATTGTTGATGAGCAATTTAAATTTAACGCTCACCATCAAGGAGATGCACTATATACACAACTAGTTGCTCAGCCTTTGGTAATAATGACCGCCGATTGCTTGCCCATTTTACTTGCCAGTAACGATGGCAAAGAAGTAGCTGCCATACATGCTGGTTGGCGTGGATTAGAGCAAGGTGTAATTAAAAATACGCTAAACTGCTTTAATGCCAAAAAAAGTGAAATAAGTGCCTGGTTAGGTCCCGCAATAGGGCCTGATAAATTTGAGGTAGGTAGCGAGGTGTTTGTATTGTTTAATGCCCAAAACCCTTTGTTTGCCAAAGCGTTTAAAGCGTGTGCAAACCAAAAGTACCTTGCCGATATTTATCACCTTGCACGTATTCAATTGCGTCAATTAGGGATTATAAATATTACCGGTGGTGAGCACTGTACGGTTTCTCAAACTGAACAGTTTTTTTCGTACCGACGCGACGGCCAAACCGGACGCATGGCAAGTTTGATCTGGCGCAACTAATTTATCAATATAATGATTATATTTTCTGCAACACCTTGAACAACCCCCCTAACATACCCATTATTTAAGCAATGAGTTTTATTAATAGGTAACCCCAATGCGTTTAGATAGATTTACCAGTAAATTTCAGTCTGCGCTTTCTGATGCGCAATCTTTAGCCCTTGGCCGCGATCATCAATTTATTGAGCCGGTACACTTAATGTATGCTTTGTTAAAGCAAAGCGGCTCAAGCGTGCGCGCGTTATTAGCGCAAGCAGGTGTTAGTGCTGACGAGCTTAATACTAAGCTATCCCAAGAAATAGAAAAACTATTTAAAGTGGAAGGCGTAGGCGGCGATGTGCAGCTATCGAACAACACTATATCCTTGATCAACTTATGCGATAAGTATGCGCAAAAGCGTAAAGATAAATATATTTCTAGCGAACTGTTTGTATTAGCAGCCTGCGACGATAAAGGCCCGCTGGGTAATATTTTTAAAACCTTAAATATCACCTCCGAAAAAATAGAAACGGCCATTAATGCTGTGCGTGGTGGGCAAAAGGTAGATGATCCAAATGCCGAAGAAACACGCCAAGCACTTGAAAAATACACCATAGATTTAACCGAACGTGCAGAGCAAGGTAAGCTTGATCCGGTTATAGGTCGAGATGATGAAATTCGCCGAACAATTCAAGTTTTACAACGCCGAACTAAAAACAACCCAGTGTTAATAGGTGAACCAGGTGTAGGTAAAACCGCGATTGCCGAAGGTTTAGCACAGCGTATTATTAATGGTGAAGTACCCGAGGGATTAAAAAACAAGCGGGTACTTTCGCTTGATTTAGGCGCGCTGGTGGCCGGTGCTAAATACCGTGGCGAATTTGAAGAGCGATTAAAATCAGTATTAAATGAGCTGGCTAAAGAAGAAGGCCAAGTGATTTTATTTATTGATGAAATACACACTATTGTAGGCGCAGGTAAAAGTGATGGCGCAATGGATGCAGGCAATATGCTAAAACCGGCACTTGCCCGTGGCGAATTACATTGCGTAGGTGCAACCACCCTTGATGAATATCGTAAATACATTGAAAAAGACGCCGCCCTTGAGCGTCGCTTTCAAAAAGTATTAGTAGAGGAGCCTTCGGTTGAGGACACGATTGCTATATTACGTGGCTTAAAAGAGCGTTACGAGCTACATCACTCTGTCGAAATTACCGATCCTGCTATCGTTGCTGCTGCGCAATTATCGCATCGTTATATTAGTGACCGTCAATTACCCGATAAAGCAATTGATCTAATAGATGAAGCGGGCTCTTCTATTCGTCTACAAATAGATTCAAAACCAGAGTCGTTAGATAAGTTAGAGCGCCGTATTATTCAATTAAAACTTGAAGACAACGCACTCGCCAAAGAAAAAGACGAAGCCAGTTTAAAACGCCGTACTGAAATGCAAGAGCTGATCACCGAGCTTGAAGGTGAATACAATGAGCTTGATGAAATATGGACTGCCGAAAAAGCATCTTTACAAGGCACTCAGGTTATTAAAGCTGAGCTAGAGCAAGCACGACTTGATTTGGATGTAGCTCGAAGAGCCAGCGATTTACAGCGTATGTCGGAGCTACAATACGGCCGCATACCAGAGCTTGAACGTAAACTTGATTTAGCATCGCAAGCAGAAATGCAAGAAATGACCTTGTTAAAAAATCAAGTGGGCGAAGATGAAATAGCCGAAATACTCTCGCGTTGGACCGGTATTCCAGTATCGCGGATGCTACAAGGTGAGCGAGAAAAACTATTGCAGATGGAAGAAAAACTGCATGAAAAAGTAATCGGACAAGATGAAGCCGTTGTAGCGGTAGCTAATGCTATTCGCCGCTCACGTGCAGGGCTTGCCGATCCTAATCGCCCGATTGGCTCGTTTTTGTTTTTAGGCCCAACCGGGGTCGGTAAAACAGAATTAACCAAAGCACTCGCCGGCTATATGTTCGACACCGAAAGTGCCATGGTGCGTATTGATATGTCTGAGTTTATGGAAAAACATTCAGTAGCACGTTTAGTTGGTGCGCCTCCTGGGTATGTTGGCTACGAAGAGGGCGGGTATTTAACCGAAGCCGTGCGTCGTAAACCTTACTCAGTTATTTTATTGGACGAAATAGAAAAAGCACACCCAGATGTGTTTAATATTTTGCTACAGGTTTTAGATGATGGACGTTTAACCGACGGTCAAGGACGCACGGTTGATTTTAAAAATACCGTTATCATCATGACCTCAAACTTAGGCTCAGATATAATTCAAGAGCAAGCGGGCAATAACGATTACGTTACTTTGAAAGAAAAAGTGATGAATGTTTTAATCAATGAGTTTAGACCTGAGTTTATTAACCGTATTGATGAAACTGTTGTTTTCCACCCACTGGCTAACGAGCACATTAAAGAGATTGCTGATATTCAGTTAAGTAAATTACGTGAGCGTTTAACGCAAATGGGTTATTTACTCGAGATAAGCGACGCTGCTTTAGAGCGTATTGCCGCAAGTGGCTTTGATCCGGTTTATGGTGCGCGTCCGTTAAAACGAGCTATTCAACAAACGATTGAAAATCCATTAGCGCAAAAATTACTTAATGGTGATTATATACCAGGCAGTGTTGTTGTAATTGATGTAAATGACGACGGTTTAGTGTTTTCAAGCCGTTAAGCGTTATAAAGTAAAAACGAAAAAGCCGCTAACATAGCGGCTTTTTTATTTGTGCTGACAATTAAATTTTAAAAGTAAGCAGTAAGTCGTTGATCTTTCTTGAGCCTTCAACTAACTCAGCGGCGCCTCTGGCAACATTAAAACTTAAGTTTAAATTATCATCACCTAGGTTTTTAATCTGCTCTACATTAGTACCTATGTCGTGGCTCACTACTTGTTGTTCTTCTGCAGCAGCCGAAATACCAGTAGCGAGTTGCGCTATTTCGCTAATTTGAGTGAAAATGCTATCAAGCTCTTGCTGTGTTTGCGTTGTAGTATTTACACAACTGTCGGCTTGTTGCTTCGTGTTTTGCATTATTTTTGACCAGCTAAACAAGGTGTCTTGAATTTCCTTTATTGAGCTGTGAATTTGCGCAGTGGCATTTTGTGTTCTTGATGAAAGCGCTCTTACTTCATCGGCAACTACAGCAAAACCACGGCCATGCTCACCTGCTCTTGCAGCTTCTATGGCAGCATTTAGCGCAAGTAAGTTAGTTTGCTCGGCAATACCTTCAATTTCACTCATTACTTGGCCAATTTTATCGGCTTCTGAAGCTAGGCTGTTAGCGGTTGTTGCTGCTTGCTCTACTTGAACGGCTAAATCAGAAACCATGGCATTATTATCGGCAATGTGTACTCTTATATCGGAGCAACTTTGATAAGTAACACTTACTTTATCGGCAGTGGTGCAGGTGTTACTTGATATTTCACCTATAGTCGAACTCATTTGCGCCATTGCAGATGCTATTTGCTCAAGCTGCGAGCCTTGCGATGAAATACCTTGCTCTGTGAGCGTTGACTGTTGATCTAAATTTAAAGCAATATCATTAAAGCTTAAGGTAGAGTCTTTCATACGCCCCAGTACAGTGCGTAATTTAGCGCTTAGCATTTGCTCTCTGTAATCACTAATACTGTGAGGGTGTCGGCCACTATAAATATAACGAGATATAGAATCGGCCTGTTGTTTTTGCTGCTTTAATATTCTTGGCGTTGTTATTAGCTCATCATAATTTAAAGCAAGTATAACTAAGCAAACCACTAAGCTAATTAGTGCAATAGTAAATGAAGACCATACAGCAGTTGCAACTAACCAAAATAATAAAGCAAATACACTTAAGTTTTGTCTTAAGCTTGTGCGTTCGCGCCAATTAAAGAATGACTTTTTAGCATTTACTTTACTGTAAAATAGTTCTGCACGGCGTTTTAACTGTGGGCTTAATTTGGTTCTTACAGATTGATAACCAATTAATTGGCTGTGCTCAAAAATAGGAGTTACAAATGCATCAACCCAGTAATAGCGGCCATCTTTACAACGGTTTTTAACTGCGCCGCGCCAAGAGTGGCCTTGCTTTAATGTTTCCCACATTTCTTTAAATGCAGCTTTTGGCATGTCAGGGTGGCGCACTATACTATGATTTTTACCAGTAAGTTCTGCTATATCATACCCGGCTATAGTACAAAACGCTTGATTAGCATAAGTGATCACTCCGCGCAAATCAGTTGTTGATACCAGTTCTTGTTGTTCTTCGAAGGTCACTTCTTCATTTATTAAGCTTTGATTACTACGCATATTATTCTTTAATCATCCTTTGTAATACTTATTATTATACTTGCTTATATAAAGCGGTAGTAGGGTAATCCCATTATGAAGGTCACTCAGTTTATTTATTGCCTGTATTTGTGATCTAAATCAAGATTAAAGTTATATAAGCTATATATAACATACCAGTATGGGACTAATACGGCTAATAGTTAGCTAATTATTTACTTTAGTACGATTAGCTTTTGTTTTGATAAGATAAATAATAGTGCAAAGCAATTGTATATTTTGTATAGCAATGGCAAGATTATCGTTTATGGCGTTAAATAAAGCGTGTTTAAAGCAAAGCAGATACAATAGAACTATAAATAGTATTTTTTCTTAGTATTTATCTTGAGTATAGGTAATTAGACCCCATAACCTTATGATTAAGCCACTTGGCTCGAGGAAGTATTTTTTGGCAACACATGATCTAACAAACGCGCTTGACGCTCTTTCAGTAACGCAGCATAAACATGCAATTAACGGAATAAAACGTGGTATTGAGCGTGAGTCACTAAGAATTAAAAGTGATGGCGTTATCTCTGCACAAAAACACCCAGAAGGGGTGGGCAGTGCGCTTACCAATGGCCAAATTACGACCGATTTTTCAGAGTCGTTACTTGAATTTATTACCCCAGTTAGTGAATCGTCCACACAAACGCTGCAGCAATTAAAAGACTTACAAAAGTTTACCCTAGAAAAAATGGGTGACGAATTACTTTGGCCTATTAGTATGCCGTGCTTTATTGAACATCAAGACGACATAGTTATTGCGCAATTTGGCAGTTCAAATGTAGGGCAAATGAAAACGCTTTACCGTGAAGGGTTAAAAAACCGTTACGGCAGTATGATGCAAGCTATTGCTGGTGTGCATTTTAATATTTCGTTTCCAGATTCATTGTGGCAGTCATTACATACGCTAAAAAATAGCGACCTTAGTTTAGAGAATTTTATATCTGATGGTTACTTAGCGCTTATTCGTAATTTTAAACGTGAATTATGGCTGATCAGTTATTTATTTGGTGCATCACCTGCGTTATGTAGTTCGTTTTTACAGGGTAGAAAAACCGATTTACCATTTAAAAAACTAGGTAAAGGCACCCTGTATTTAGAAGTAGGCACTGCGCTGCGCTTAGGTAACTTAGGTTACACCAATAGCGCACAATCATCACTGCGTGTAATGTATAACTCGTTAGATGAATATGTAGCTGGTTTGAAAAAATCAATTAACACACCTTCAGATATTTACGGCAACCTTGACGATTACACCAGCGAAAATCCAAAACAGTTAAATAAGAATATTCTGCAAATAGAAAACGAATTTTATTCGCCAATTCGCCCTAAACGTAATGCTAAAAACGGTGAAACACCAACAGATGCACTACTTAGAGCCGGTATTGAATATGTCGAAATTCGCGCATTAGATGTTAATCCATTTAGTGAAGTGGGCATAGATATAGAGCAGTTCCACTTTTTAGATGTGTTTTTAACTTATTGTTTATTAAAAAGCTCACCGGCAATGGATTGGGAAGAGCAAACACGCAGCACAGAAAATCTTGATACAGTAGTAAATAAAGGGCGAGAAAAAGGCCTTGAACTTAATTACTTTAATCAACCGCGTACCCTTCAATCTTGGGGTGAAGATATATTTTCGCAATTAAGTGAAGTGGCAAAATACATGGATACTGCCTACGGCGTTAGTTATTATTCAAGTACTATTGAGCGCATGGCAACTTGGATTAATAACCCAGAACTTACATATTCTGGGCGTTATGTAGCTGAGTTAGAAGCTTCAGGGCTAGATAACGGCCATTATGCGCTAGCAATTGCTGAAAAGTATAAGCAAAGCCATCAAGCTGCAGACTATCAAGTGTTTTCAAAGCAATGGTTAGAGGAGCAAGTTACACGCTCTAACGACGCTCAGCGTGCTATTGAGCAAAGTGACTCAGTATCATTTACCGCATTTTTAAATGCTTATTTTGATCCTAAATAAATAGTTAGTTTTAAGCAAAAAAAACGCAGCTCAAGGTAGCTGCGTAATTATTTTAGGGAAGAAACAATGCTGCTCTGCTGCATTGTTAAAATCAGACTACTGATTTTTGCAAAAGTTCAGCGAGATAAACCAAATGAAAAAAAATGTAGTTGTTTTATCATTAGCGCTTAGTTTAGCCGGTTGTGCCACCGCTCCACCAAAGCAGCCTGATGATATTTGTAAAATTTTTGAAGAAAAAAGAAGTTGGTACTTTGGTGCCAAAGATGCTCAAGAAAAATGGGGCGCTCCCAAGCACGTACTTATGAGCATGATGTACCAAGAAAGCTCGTTTAAACATGACGCAGCTCCACCAATGCAGTATTTCTTATGGATTATTCCTACCGGTAGAGCAAGCTCTGCTTATGGCTACTCACAAGCAAAAACGATGACCTGGTCTGATTATATTCGTGAAAGTAAGAATAGTGGCGCCGATAGAGACGACTTTGATGATGCTATCGACTTTATGGGCTGGTTTGCTTATAAAACCCATAAAATAAACGGCGTATCTAAATGGGATGCCTACGGTCAGTATCTTAATTATCACGAAGGGTGGGGCGGTTACAAACGCGGTACTTACAAAAAGAAAAAATGGTTAATGGGTGTGGCTAATAAAGTAAAACACCGTGCGAGCCGTTATGGTGCGCAGTTAAAGCGTTGTGAAGCAGATTTAAATAAAGGGTGGTTAGAGCGTTTGTTTTTTGGCTAATAACATCTGTTGTATTTATTTAGCCTACAAAAAAGGAGCCAATTGGCTCCTTTTTAGTTTATTTTTTACGTTTTTTCGGCTGTATTTTAACCAGCTTTATCATGTTTTCTTTTACTTCAAGTACTTCAATAGGGTAGCCGGCAATACGCAAACTTAAATTGGCATCAGGAATGTTTTCTAAATACTCAACTATTAAGCCGCTGAGTGTTTTAGGCCCGTCGAGTGGAAACTCCCAGCCCATTTCTTTATTTAAGTCGCGCACGTTAGCACCGCCATCTACAATACACGAGCCATCGGTTTGTGTGGTTACTTCTTCGCTTGGCGTACGAGTTTGGGTGGTGGTAAAATCGCCTACCACTTCCTCAAGTATATCCTCTAGGGTAACTAAACCTTGAATGTCGCCATACTCATCTACCACCAAGCCAATACGCTCTTTAGATTGCTGAAACTTTAATAGCTGCGTATTTAGTGATGTGCCTTCAGGAATGAAATAAATTTCACGTACAGCGCGTAGCAACGATGGTTTATCAAATTGCTCTTTTGTAAGTAACCTAAGCGCATCACGCGAATGAATAAATCCCACCGCGTCATCTATGTTATCTCTATATAACAATACACGCGTATGTTGTGCATGAGTCAGTTGGCGGCTAATAAGTTTCCATTCATCGTTAATATCTATGGCCACAATTTCGTTACGTGGGATCATAATATCTTCAACGGTTACTTGTTCTAAATCTAAAATTGAGGTCAACATGCTTTGGTGACGCGCAGGAATAAGTGCACCAGACTCATTAAGTACTGATTTTAGCTCTTCTTTACTCATGCTGTGCTCATCTATTTGTGCCGCACTAATACCAAATAACCGCAATATGCCGTTGGTTAGCCAGTTAATAACAACGACAAATGGGAAAAGGATTTTTAGTAATCCTTTAAGCACAACAGAACTTGGGAAGGCAACTTTTTCAGGGTAGAGAGCAGCAAGTGTTTTTGGGGTTATTTCTGCAAAAATAAGCACTACTAAGGTTAACGCACCTGTTGCCACAGCAATACCTAAATCACCGTATAAACGAATACCAATAATAGTAGCAACTTGTGCAGCGGCAATATTAACTAAATTATTACCGATTAAAATTAAACCAATGAGCCTATCCGGACGACTAAGTAATTTACTGACACGTTTAGCAGCGCGATGATTCTCTTTGGTGAGATGTCGCAGGCGTATACGATTGATTGACATAATTCCGGTTTCTGAGCCAGAAAAATAAGCAGAAAAAAGTACCAAAAAACCTAAAATGATAAACAAGGTACTGGTCGATATGGCGTCCAACGATGGATCCTTTTATTATAAACTAGCGTGTATTAGGCTAGAGTGAGTTAGTAGAGTCAAGTTAAAATTTATTTAGAATAACTTCTTGTATAAAACGACTGCCAAAATAAGCCAGTGTAAGAATAAAAGCAGCAACCATAATAGCAATAACCACAGGTTTACCACGCCAGCCTTTTTTCATATGGCCAAGCGCAATCACAGCAAAAATACACCATGCAACAAGCGATAATATCGTTTTATGGATAAATTGAGTAGCGAACATACCATCGAGAAATACAAATCCCGACAATAGTGCCAAAGTGAGTAATATAGTACCTAAGTTAACCAATTGATACAGTTGGCGTTCAACCACCATTAGTGGTGGTAAATGGCTGTGTACAATAGCTAAATCTTTACGCTTTAAGCGCTTATCAATAAAGTAAAATTGTACGCCATATAAAGTAGCAATAATTAAAATACAGTAAGCGAGTAATGATAACGAAATATGGGTTACTAAGCCCACATCAACATCAATACTTTGCAGTAAAATATGGTGTGGTATAAACAAGCTTGCCATAGTTAGTAGTGCAGCAAAGCCGTACACGACCGGCAATAATAAGGTCGCCGGAAACTTTAACGATACCGTAGTGACAGAAATCACAATAACCCAGCAGGTTAAAAGCGCCACATTGACAATACTTAAATCTTGTCCGTCTGCTCTAAAAACCGAATTTACTAACAACAGCATGTGCGCCAAAATAGCCACAGTACTCAATATAATAGTTAGCTTTTGGCTAGGGCCTTGTTGATGAAACAACCGTGAGAGCACGTAAGACGTTGCTAACACATAAAATAAACTGGCAATAATAGTTAAGCTAATAATCAGCATTGTGCTTGGGCCACTTAATTTGAGTCAAATAATTAATGATTGTTATATAGCCATTGTATTTTATAGCAAAGCAAATGCATAGACCTTAAAAAAAGAAACTCAACAAGCTGCACTTGAACACTGTATTGTAAGACACCATTTACGGTATACTGCTTTTAATTGAAATTTAATAATATTAATTCTATTAATACAGCGCACAGAGTTAAAGGCGCTTTAATTGGGTTGGTATAAACGTCTTATCGGAACCGTAATATGTTTGAGAATCTCCAAGAACGATTAGGTAAAACCTTAAAAAACATTAGTGGCCGTGGCCGCCTAACAGAAGAGAATATTAAAGACACTCTTCGTGAAGTGCGCATGGCATTTTTAGAAGCCGATGTGGCGTTGCCCGTTGTTCGCGATTTTGTAAAACAAGTTAAAGAGCGTGCGGTAGGTGTTGAAGTTACAAAAAGCTTAAGCCCAGGCCAAGTATTTGTAAAAATAGTACGTGAAGAACTCGAAAAAGCCATGGGTGAAGCCAACGAAGAGCTAAGCCTAAATGCACAACCCCCTGCTGTTGTTATGATGGCGGGTCTGCAAGGTGCTGGTAAAACCACCAGTGTTGCTAAACTGGCTAAGTTTTTAAAAGAGCG
The DNA here is from genome assembly GCF_017653575.1 of Pseudoalteromonas sp. K222D. Lineage (NCBI taxonomy): Bacteria > Pseudomonadati > Pseudomonadota > Gammaproteobacteria > Alteromonadales > Pseudoalteromonadaceae > Pseudoalteromonas > Pseudoalteromonas sp. K222D. The sequence continues at coordinate 74,209 of NZ_JAGGDL010000007.1, read as the reverse complement.
CAAGAAAAAATCAGTACTTGTAGTAAGTGCCGACGTATACCGCCCTGCAGCAATTAAGCAACTAGAAACGCTCGCTGCTGAAGTTGGTGTTGATTTTTTCCCAAGTGATATTTCGCAAAAGCCGGTTGATATAGCAACCGCAGCTATTTCTCATGCGAAAAAGAAATTTATTGATGTGGTATTAGTCGATACTGCAGGTCGATTGCATGTTGATAGCGACATGATGGATGAGATTAAAAATCTTCACAAAGCAATTAACCCAATTGAAACCTTGTTTGTTGTAGATGCAATGACAGGTCAAGATGCGGCAAATACAGCTAAAGCATTTGACGAAGCCCTGCCGCTAACTGGTGTTATATTAACTAAAACTGATGGTGATGCACGCGGTGGTGCTGCTTTATCTATTCGTCATATTACCGGTAAGCCAATTAAATTTATGGGTGTGGGTGAGCGCATTGATGCACTTGAGCCTTTCCACCCTGACCGCATAGCGTCACGTATTCTAGGCATGGGTGATGTACTTTCATTGATCGAAGAAGTCGAAATGAAAGTAGATAAAGAGCAAGCTGCCAGAGTCGCTGAAAAAGTATTTAAAGGCGCTGGTTTTACCCTTGATGACTTTGCGGATCAACTTAAGCAAATGAAAAACATGGGCGGCATGATGTCGATGCTAGATAAATTGCCAGGTATGTCTAACTTACCCGATGCTGTTAAAGGCCAAATGGGCGATAAAACCTTCATTCAAATGGAAGCCATCATTAGCTCAATGACAAAAAAAGAGCGCGCCCGCCCAGAAATCATTAAAGGGTCACGTAAAAAACGCATTGCAGCAGGTTCTGGTACGCAAGTACAAGAAATTAATAAACTGCTAAAACAGTTTACCCAAATGCAAAAAATGATGAAAAAAATGAAAGGCAAAGGTGGCATGACCAAAATGATGCGCGGCATGAAAGGTATGTTACCGCCGGGAATGATGGGTGGCGGTGGCCCTAAATTTTAAAGTTGAGTTTAGCGTTAGCTTAAACGTAACGATATAAAATATATAAAAAGGAGCAAATAGCTCCTTTTTTGTTGAATAAATTATGCGTGCTAAACGTTATTAACGCTAATTTAAAGTTGGGATCACGCTTTAACCTACTAATCTGGCTTTTAGCATCACTTCTTACTTGCATTGTTGCTAAAAACTCGTACAATTCCCCAGCTCCCCATTCTGGGGAGTAAATCTTATTAATGAAAACAGTCAATCTTTATAGAGGACGGTATGGTAACTATTCGTTTGCAACGTGGTGGCGCTAAAAAACGCCCTTTCTATCAAATTGTGGTTGCGGATAGCCGTTTCTCGCGTGACGGTCGCTTCATCGAGAAAGTAGGCTTTTTTAACCCAATTGCTGCAGGTCAAGAAGAAAAAATTCGTTTAGATTTACCACGTGTTGAACACTGGGTAGGTCAGGGCGCGTCTCTTTCAGATCGCGTAGCTAAGTTAGTAAAAGACGCTCGTAAAGCGGCTTAATAGGCGTAAGTGTAACCATGAGTCAAGAGAACACCTCATCAATAATTGTCGTAGGAAAGCTCGGTGCCCCGTATGGTATAAAGGGCTGGCTTAAGGTACATTCATTTACTGATGATCCCGCAGGGATCTTCGATTTCAGCCCGTGGTTGATAGGGCAGCAAGGTAAATGGCAGACCTTAGAAGTGGTCGACTGGCGTCGCCACAACAAAGGCTTTATCGCTAAATTTGCGCAAGTAAACGATCGAGACGAAGCAGTGGCTTATACCCACGCAGAAATCTCAATGGATTCAGCGCAATTACCAGAACTCCCGCAAGGTGAGTTCTATTGGCGAGATCTCATTGGCATGTCGGTTGTAACTGATAAAGGTTACGATTTAGGCATTGTTGATGACCTAATGGAGACAGGGTCAAATGACGTACTGGTTGTTAAAGCAAACAGTAAAGACGCATTTGGTCAAGCAGAGCGTTTAATTCCGTTTTTAACTGATACAGTTATTATCGAAGTTAAACACGACGCAAGAGAAATTACCGTAGACTGGGATCCAGGGTTTTAATGACGCAAACGAGTTCATTATGGGTAGGGGTGATAAGCCTTTTTCCTGACATGTTTGACGCTATTACAGACCAGGGTGTTACCGGTCGCGCAGTAAAAAGTGGATTAATTAATTTTAACTGCTGGAATCCGCGAGACTACGCTTTAGATAAGCATAAAACCGTGGACGATCGTCCTTACGGGGGCGGACCAGGTATGTTAATGATGGTTGAGCCATTAAAAAAAGCGATTGCCGAGGCTAAAAAAGCTGCAGGTGATGGTGCTAAAGTAATTTATATGTCCCCACAAGGGCGCAAACTAGATCAGCAAGGAGCTAGCGAACTCGCAAGCTCTAAAAAACTGATTTTGATTGCCGGTCGCTATGAAGGTATAGATGAGAGAATAATAGAGTCATACGTTGACGAAGAATGGTCAATTGGTGATTTTATTTTGAGTGGTGGTGAACTACCAGCCATGACATTAATTGACGCAGTAGCGCGATTAGTGCCTGGCGTATTAGGTCATAACCAATCAGCAGAACAAGACTCATTTTCGGATGGCTTGTTAGATTGTCCTCACTATACACGGCCAGAAACATTGGACGACAAACAGGTGCCTGCTGTATTGCTCAGCGGAAACCACCAAGAGATAGCAAAATGGCGGCTTATGCAGTCATTAGGCAGAACTTGGCTACGCCGTCCTGACTTGTTGCATAACCTAGCTCTGACTGAGGAGCAAGCGGTATTACTCGCGAAATTTCAGCAAGAGTACCAAAAAGCTTGTGGCTAGAAGACAGTTACACCTAGGAAAGTGAGAAACATAATGGCAAAAGTAAACCAAAATATTATTAAAGCGCTTGAAGATGAGCAGCTTAAAACAGACGTACCTGCATTCGGCGCTGGTGATACAGTAGTTGTACAGGTAAAAGTAAAAGAAGGTGCTAAAGAGCGTCTACAGGCCTTTGAAGGTGTTGTAATCGCTAAGCGTAATCGTGGTCTTCACTCAGCATTCACAGTTCGTAAAATTTCGAACGGTGAAGGCGTTGAGCGTGTATTCCAAACGCACAGCCCTCTTATTGATAGCGTAACAGTTAAGCGTCGCGGTGCAGTTCGTCGTGCTAAGCTTTACTATCTACGTGAGCGTTCTGGTAAATCTGCACGTATTAGAGAAAAACTTAACTAATACGCGCTGTTTATCAACGCAAAAAAACGGGTTGCATCCTTCGGGTTGCAACCCGTTTTGGTTTCTATAACATAAAATTTCAGGCTAAATACTAAAGCTTAAACCACAGCTGTCGGACTAGGAGTCGCACTGTCGTAATATTCACCAGTATAGTTAGGCTTCCTTTATTGCTAAACACAAAGTGCACCTCGATAAATTTTTATCAATATGTGTTTTAAACACCTTTTCAACTTACCCGCAGAATACGTAATAACCCAATTAACGCCAGTATGAGCATAACTTTGCTCAAGCAAAACTTAAGCTAAATATACCTAAGCCAAATAAAGCACAGAAAATAAAAATTTGGCAGATGAATTATAGTATTTAACCTTGAGCTCAGGTTATTTAAGGAAGTAGGGTGATGAAAATAGCTCAAAAAGTGGAGCCAAGTGTAACTAGGTATAACTTGAAGGGGTATTGGATGGGCAGTAAGGATTGCGGTAAGGGCGCTTTATACGACCTTACCGCGACTAAGTTATTAGGCTAGTTGAACCTATGCACAATACAAATTACTTAACGTTATGAACATGTACATCGCGTTGTGGGAAAGGAATAGAAATACCTTCTTTATCAAACGCTTTTTTCACTTTTTCTTGCATATCCCAGTAGTAAGGCCATAAGTCACCTGTTGCAACCCAAGCGCGAAACATTAAATTAACTGAGTTATCGCCAAGGTTGGCAACACAAATACGTGGTGCCGGATCTGTTAAAGAGCGCTCGTCTTCTTCAAACAGGCGTTTTAAGATAGCTTTTGCCGTATCTATGTCGTCGTTATACGAAATACCAAAGGTCATATCACAGCGGCGTTTGTCATAAATACTTACGTTCACTAGTGTCGCATTCGATAGGCTACCGTTTGGAATAACAATGCGGCGGTTATCGAAGGTATCTACTACCGTGTATAAAATTTGAATTTCGACGACTGCGCCCATAAAGCCCTGCGCTTCGATAGTATCGCCAACCTTGAACGGTTTAAAAATTAGCAACAGCACACCGCCAGCAAAATTAGCTAGACTGCCTTGCAGTGCAAGACCTATTGCCAGGCCTGCAGCACCAATCACCGCGATGAATGAGGTGGTTTCGATACCTACCATAGAGGCCACCGAAATAAGCAGCATAATTTTCACTACAGCGCTAATTAAGCCACATAAAAACTTGTTTAGTGTTGGATCTTTTTTGCCTAGTCGGTTATCTAAAACTTTAACAAAGCGGTTGATCAGCCATAGGCCAACCAGTAAAGTAATAATAGCGAGCACAAATTTTGGTGCGTAAGTCATAACGAGTGATATGGCTTGGTCTATTAATTGTGAAGCGTCTACATCTGTTCCTAAAACTTCTTCCATTTTATGGATCCTGTTTATTTTAATTACTATATGAATAATATAAGAATAAACGTGATAACTCTACTATGCAACAAATGCAGGCTTTTTAGCTTGCTAATTTACTTTTATTGACTGCGGCTTTTAGGGTAAATAATTAATATTTACTTTAAAGGTATTCGTTGCTTCTCAAAGTATTGTTTTTCAATTTAACCTTTTACTTATTTAGTCTTTTATCAGGCTATTGATCCTGTTAGTATTTATCGTATTGATTAGTTTACTTTAATGTAAACTTAAGTTGTCGTTTTTGCTTTTTAAGGTGGTATGCAAGTGGCGGATATAAATGATTTAGCCCAGTTAAGAGTGGGTATTGATGAGTGTGATACACAGTTGGTGGCACTGCTGGCAAGGCGTAATTCGCTTACTCAAAAAATTGGCGCAATAAAGCAGCAAACTGGAGCGCCACTTCATGCACCCGATCGTGAAGCTGATTTATTAGCTGCAAGGCGCCAAGAAGCAATTAATCAGGGAGTAAGCCCAGAGTTAGTTGAAGATATTCTTAGGCGTATGATGCGCGAAGCATATCAGAATCAGCAAGCTAAACTTGCATGTGCTGCACCGCATTTATCACCCATTGTTATTGTGGGTGGGCAAGGTGCTATGGGGCAATTATTTGCTAAGCAATTTCAGCGCTCTGGTTACGAAGTAAAAACCCTTGATAAGCAAGATCAAGCAAACGCTGCAGCAATTTTAAAAGGCGCTAAATTAGTACTATTAAGTGTACCTATTAATGCGTTAGAAACTGTAGTTGCTGAACTACCTAAGTTAGATGAAGGCTGTTTATTGGTAGATATAACATCGGTTAAGCAAGCGCCAATTAAAGCACTAAAAGCAGCGCATAGCGGCCCAGTTGTAGGTCTGCATCCTATGTTTGGCCCAGATATTTCGCACTGGGTTAAGCAAACAGTGGTGGTGTGTGAAGGGCGTGACCACGATGTTGCACAGGGCTTGTTAGCACAGTTGCAAGTGTGGGGTTGCCAGCTAGTTGAACTTGATGCGAAAAAACATGACGAAGCAATGCAAATAATTCAGGTAATGCGCCATTTAACCACCTTTGTATATGGGCAGTTTTTAGCAAAACAAAGCCATACATTAGCGGAGTTACGTAGCTGTTCATCACCTATCTATCAATTAGAGTTAATGATGGTTGGGCGCTTATTTGCGCAATCGCCAGAGTTATATTCAGATATTATGTTAGCGCAATTTGATAACGTAGAGAGCTTACTGGCGCAGTATCAACAGACTTTTGCAGACACACTTAAAAAGTTAAAAGCAGGAGATAAGCCCGCGCTTATTGATGCCTTTGCTGATGCAAAAGCTTATTTTTCAGATTCGACAGCGCACTTTTTAACCCAAAGTCGCAGCCTGTTAAATAAAGCGAATGACGCAAAAGTGCTAGATTAAAACAGAAAAACAAAAAAGGGCTTAATTAAGCCCTTTTTACATTATAAGCTGTGCGTTATTGCGTATTTACACTCACAGCTTGGAGCGTTTCGCTTTGATAGCAGCCTAAAATACGTACATACTGGGTGTATTCTTTTAGCTCCTCTAATGCATTTTTTACTTGGCTGTCGGCAAGGTTTGCTTCTAAGTCGACGTAAAATACTTCTTCCCATGGGTTACCCGGCATAGGGCGAGACTCTAACTTAACCAAATTAATTTTATGTTGTTTAAAAATCATTAATGCATCGGCAAGTGAACCAGCCTGCTGTTTAGTGGCCATAATTAAACTGGTTTTAGTGGGTATTTGCTTTGATACCTGTAATGGCTTACGCGCTACAACAATAAAGCGGCTGTGGTTTTCGCTTTGGTTTGCTAAGTTAGATTTAATCACTTCTAGGCCTACATTTTTACCTGCTTGGGCAGAGCCAATAGCGGCACTATTTGGCGTATTTAGTGCTGATTGCAGGGCACTTGAAGTTGAGTCGCAGGTTTCGTGTTGCAGCTCACCAAGGCCTTGTAAAAAGCGGCTACATTGAGCAAACGGTTGCGGGTGAGCAAATATTTTTGTAAGTTGGCTAAGCTCAGTATCTGGGTTGGCAAGTAAACAATGTTCAACACTGTGCGTTACTTCACCAACAATAGACACTTGTGCATGTTGTAGTAAATCAAATACTTCGTTGATACTGCCTGAACTGGTGTTTTCAATAGGCAGCAAACCAAAATCGGCTTGGCCGTTTTCTACTTTACCGGTAATTTCGTCAAATGAGCTACAGCCTATTTCAACTAACTTACCTGGGCGACGGCTAAAGTATTTATGACAGGCCAACTGGCTGTATGAGCCTTGCCCACCTAAATACGTAACACGATGGGTTTCGCTTAACGCATCCGGGTTAAGGTTTTTTTGCAGCATAGCTTGTTGATGCAATACAGAGTCTTCTAAAATAGTTTGAAAAACATTATTTACGTAATAGGCGTCTAACCCTAACGATTTCCCATAACCTATCAGCTTTTCTAGAAGTGCTAATTCACGGGCTTCATCACGAATCGGTTTATTGTTCGCTATTTTATATTCCACCACACCATGGCTAATACGACGTCGTTTGGCTAGTAAAACCAGTAAATCAGAATCTATCTCATTTATATCGTGTCGAAGTGTATTTAGTACATCATTGCTCATTTGGCTTTCCTCATTCCAAAAGTATGCTGTTCATACAGCAAAAACAAAAAAGCCTCCCGGTTGGGAGGCTTTGCTATTCGATTGATTTTATCTCACAAACAGTTCAGCCTCTTCTATATAAAGAAGCTAAAAAACGAAAAAAAAGTAACTGCGTAAGTAATGTTCATGCTGATAATGTATGGAGAGTTACTGTTAATGTCAACAGCGCTTTTGTTAAATAACTTAAGCTCTGAAAAATAAATCTATCACTAGTGGCTATTTTCAAGGTTAACTGTGTTGGATTTACTTGTAATAGGCCGTGATTGTTGCATAAATTTGTCTTGTTCCCTTTGTTTTTTTTATATAGTTTACAAATAATTTATAAATATGATCTTGGATCTGGTATATTTCAATTACTGGTTCAAATAATAATAATTATTAATAATAAAAAGGTTAGCCTGTGGTGTATCGACGCCCCCCATCTCGTTTCGGGATAAACTCACTTAGCGTCAAGTTGTCATTGTTGATTTCTGCAATATGTTTAATTGCTGGAGTGTGTGCGGCCGCGTTAATGCTCAAATCTGAAGAAAAACAACTGGTTTTTGAAGAGCATGAAGTATTAAAAGAATCTAACGAATTACTTATAAAACAATTCAAAAACTTACTAAACACTAAAATTAAAGTTGCTCAGCAAGCAAATATAGTTGTGGGTGAGCAGCTATTTAGTGATCAGTCATCGTTAATAAGTAATAAAGTAAATACACTGCAATTAAATAATGACGGTACGATACGCAGTGCCTCTACTGATGGGCTTTCGGCTGCATTTATCCCACAAACTAGCTATTCACCTTTTTATAAACAATTAATATCAGACTCTGAAACGCTCTGGAAAATTATATCGCCAACACTGACTCAAGATTTTTTTAATTTTTACCTTATTACTAAAGATAACTTTATTCGCATAACGCCGCCTAACGAGGCTTTAAATGCGCCAGCTAATTATACATTTACGCAAAGTACGCGCTTTAATTACGCTAAGGCGCTTACTAATCCTCAACATAGGCCTGTTTGGTCTAAAGTTTATTACGATACTATATGGCATAAATGGGCTATTAGCTTAACGGTTCCTATTTATAAAGAGGGTGAGTTTTTAGGTGTTACTGGCAGTGACATCGCGCTAAAAACATTAATATCGCAATTGCCAATTGGCGGGAAAGAAAAACAGTTAGTGGTATTTGACAGCCAAGGGCAGTTATTAGCGCACCCCAATTTAACCCAATCAAGTTATGCACAATATGGTAAAGCAGGTAAAAAACTACTCCCTGAGGACTTTATTGATCCCACATTACAAGTAATTGTAGATGATGCGATTAAAATGCAACGGTCTGAATATGCCGACTCATTCAAATTAAATAATGAAGCGCATATTATTAATATTCATAAAATAGATGGCTTAGATTGGTATGTAGGGGTATATAAAAAACGTTCTTCAACATTCTCAGCATTAGCAGATTTAAAGATGAAGTTTTTTGGGCTATTTATACTCTATGCCATTTTAGTCGCCTTACTCTTACATCAAGCACTTTATCAGTTAGTACTTAGGCGTATACATTCTTTGGTTTATGCCGTTACAAACTTTGGTCAAGGCCAGTTACAAATAGAATTTCCAAAAGAAAACAAAGATGAAATAGGCACTCTCAACGGCTCATTTAAAGACATGACCATTGAAATTAGAAAGCTAATAGATGGGCTTAACCAGCGTATTATTGAAAAAGAAATTGCAGAAAAAGCAGCCAGGCGACTATCCAAAGCCGTGGCGTTTTCTGGTACTGGTGTGGTGATCACCGATAAAAACTTTGTCATTGAATACGTAAACCCTAAAATGCTTGAAATGACCAGCTTTTCAGAGGAACATTTTAATCGAGCGCCTTTATTAAGCATTATTGCAAGCGAAATGGCTATATTAATTGATGATATAGATGTTGATTTACGCAGTCGTAATTGTTGGCGTGGCGACACCTTAATTGAAAGCAATAATAAAGCGCCTATTTGGGTTTCTTTAAGTATTTCACCTATTCGCGAAGATGACGGAACAATTACCAGTTACGTAGCCTCTGCGCAGGATATTTCGTTTGTTAAAGAAAGCCAGCGTAAAATGGAACAGCTTGCTTATTTTGATACTTTAACAGGACTTGCTAATCGAACATTTTTTAGAATGCAGCTGCGTAAATCGATGGCGCTCGCTGAACGCGGGCATTATGCCTTTGCATTGTTTTATTTTGATTTAGATGAATTTAAACGTATTAACGATACCTTAGGCCATAATGCAGGCGATCAATTACTCGTTGAAGTTGCAAATAGATTAAAGCAACGCCTAAGAGCCGAAGATACTATTGCGCGTTTAGGCGGTGATGAGTTTGCTATATTACTCAGTGGCATTGAGCATCAAGAGCATGCAACTCAAGTGGCAAATACGATTCAAAAAACCCTTAATGAGCCTATTCAACTTGGCAGTAACGAAGTTATTATTAGTGCCAGTATTGGCATTACTATGGCCCCATACGACAGCCAAGAAGAAGACCAACTGTTAAAGCATGCCGACTTAGCCATGTATGAAGCAAAAGCAAAAGGGCGTAACACCTTTCATTTTTATAGCCAAGAGCTCAATACTGCTGCAAATGAACGCTTGTTTATTGAAAACGAGCTACGCCAAGCTATAAAAGATAAACAACTCACGGTTTATTATCAGCCGCAGATTGATAGCCGCACTCAGCTTGTAATGGGTTACGAAGCATTGTTACGCTGGTTTCATCCAACAGAAGGGGCGATTGCACCCACTAAATTTATACCTATTGCAGAAGCTACCGGTTTAATTGTTGAACTGGGAGAGTGGGTATTACACCAAGCATGTAATTTTGCAGTTAAGTTAGAGCGCCAAGGTAGAGCGAGTAATATTGCGATTAACTTATCGGCCAGACAGTTTAAAGATGCCAGCTTATTACCTACACTGAAAAAAATAATAGCCAGTACACAGGTGTCGGCTAAAAGCCTACATTTAGAATTAACCGAAAGTATGCTGATGGGCAATGTAGAAGCTGCTATAGCACAACTACATGAATTAAAGGGACTCGGGGTTTCTATTTCTATAGATGACTTTGGTACTGGTTACTCTTCATTAAGTTACTTGAAACGTTTTCCGGTGGATATTCTTAAAATTGATCGCTCATTTATAAAAGATATTCCAGATGATAATAATGATATGGCAATAACCGCGGCAATTATAGCCATGGCGCAAAAGCTAAAACTCGATGTGGTTGCCGAAGGGGTAGAAACCGTTGAGCAAGTAGAGTTTTTGAAAAATAACAATTGCTTTATAGTGCAAGGGTATTACTTTAGCCCGCCAATTGCAGAGCGCGATTTACCCATGCTTTTTGAACGATTGGAGCAAATGGCGAAGGACGAAAAATAAAATTAAATTGCGGGTTTAACCACCCGCAATTTTTACTTTAAAGGTTAAGCTTTCTAAAATAGCTTTTAGTTTATCGCGATCATCACCTTGTACTTCAATAAGACCGTCTTTTACTGCGCCGCCTTGGCCCATTTTACTTTTAAGTGTTTTAGCTAATTTTTTTAAATCATGCTCTTTAGGATCGACTCCAACTACCAGCATAACGCCTTTGCCTTTGCGTCCTTTTGTTTGGCGCTCAATACGCACAAACCCGTCTTTAAATAGTTTACCTGCAACTTCTTTCTCTGGTTTTGGTTGCTCTATTCGCCCCGTTTGTGTTGAATATACTAAGTGACTATCGCTCATCATTACCCTATACAAAAATTGAATCAAACAATGGCGTAAATAATAGCAAATTTGTGTATTGATGTTTTTATTTTTGCTAATTAGTTTTAAACAGTTATATTTGATTCAAAGAATATTAATAGGACATAATATGAGTTTAACTAAAAGTATATCGGCCGATGCAGCTACGTTAACAATACATATAAAGGGTAAGTTTGACTTTAATTTAGTGCAATCTTTTCGCCAAGCGTATGCGCAAATAGACAAAAGCATTACTAAAGTAATTATCGACCTAAGGGAAACCGATTACATGGACAGCTCAGCATTAGGTATGCTGCTAAATATGCAAAAAAGCATAGATACACAGGTCAATAAATTTGAGATCAGCAACTGCCAACCACAATTAAAAAAAATATTACAAATATCTCGGTTTGATAAGAAGTTTGATATTAACTAATGATGCATATTTTAGTTGTTGATGATCAAGCCCTTAACCGAATATTACTGCAAAGGCTATTAACACAAGAAGGCTATACAGTTTCTTTGGCGTATAATGGTGTTGCCGCTCTAAAGATACTCTCGCAAACCCCAATTGATATTGTGCTGCTTGATGTAGTAATGCCTATTATGGATGGCTTTGAAACGGCAAAAATAATAAAACAACGCTTTAACGATATTCATTTACCTATTATTTTTATTACGGCACTGGATGATCACGCCAGCTTTGAGCGTTGTTTAGCGGTTGGCGGTGATGACTTTATTCAAAAACCGTTCGAAAAAGTAATTTTACACGCCAAAATTAAAGCCCACTGCAGAACCCGTGAATTAAGTAAAAAGGCTAACCAGCAAAAAATATTACTTGAGGAGCATCAAAATCAGCGTGAGCGAGAGTATGAAATTATTGAGCATATTTTTAATAACTCCCTCGAAAATCAAGATCAATTTAAAACCCACCTCGATTTTAATTTATCGCCTGCCACCATGTTTAACGGCGATATGTTTTTAGTCGCGCAAAGTCCTATAGGTAATTTATATTGTATGCTGGGTGATTTTACCGGTCATGGTTTAGCGGCGGCAATAGGCGCTTTACCTGCATCGCGTGTGTTTTACACTATGGTTAAAAAAGGCATGGCGGTACACGACATTGCCCGCGAATTAAATTTATTATTATACAATTTACTGCCCGGACATATGTTTTGCGCTGCAACTATTATAGAGCTAAGTGCATCTGGTAAAAGTATATCGGCATGGCTAGGCGGGCTTCCCGATACTTACTTAATAGATAAGCAAGGTAACCTTAAAAAAACGCTAGAATCGCAACATATGGCATTGGGTATATTAAACAATCAAGAGTTTGAACATGAGGTTATTCACTTTGAAGTAAATGAGCAAACACGGCTTGTACTTGCAACCGATGGCATAATTGAAACAACGAATAAACAAGGTGTTTTTTTTAGTGAACAACGCTTTATCGAAACCTTAAAATTGAACCCGATGATCAGCAGCGAAAACATCGTTAATAGCGTAAGTCAGTTTGCTGATGGTACTAAACAACAAGACGATATAAGCATAGTGTTACTCAATTGTTTACCACTAAGTGTGAAGCCGGAACCCAGAGAGGCATTTTCTAAATTAGCGTTTAATATGTCATTGAGTTTAGATTCGAAGCAAATAAAAAACACCGATTCGGTTTATGATTTAGTAAATATGCTCAGCAGTATTAGTGGCTTAAAAGCACATAGAGCGAATATATTTTTACTCCTATCGGAGGCATACAATAATGCGCTTGATCATGGTGTACTTAAATTAGACTCACAATTAAAAACTCAAGATGATGGCTTTTTTAAATATTATGAATTGCGCGCAAAAAAACTTGCAGAACTTAGTAATGCAAAACTCTCTATAGAGGTAAGTTACTGCCCTGATAGCTTGAACTTATACTTTATTATTTGCGACAGCGGCTGCGGGTACACTCACCAGCAAGATACCCTATTTAATGACGCAGCTGAGTTTGGTCGCGGGCTGTCACTGCTTGACGAAATAGCACAGAGAGTGACTTATAACAGCAGTGGGAACCAAGTTGAAATGTGTTATAAGTTGAGCTAGCACTGTAAAAAAATCCATGCTAATATTTGCACACTATAGAAGTATGGATGGCCAAATGATTAGTTCCTATTTACAACAAGCACAACTCAGTGCTGACACCCGTTTAATTTCAGCAGAGCTAACAGCGCTTGAGCAAGCACTTGCAAGCACTAGCTTGCCTGAAGTTCGCTGGCAGTATCAAATTCCACAGTTAGGTGAGGGCGGAGCATGTAGTTTATTTGGTTATCTGCAAGATGAACCGTTTAAGTTAACTACTTACGTAACTAACAATGAGCAAACGCACACTAAGCTTGCTAACTTACAGGCTATTGTAAACTACATACAGCAGCAAACTGGGGTTGATTGGTATGGTATTTATCAAACTCACGATACTGCACAGGGTAAACAGCTTTTAAAGTTAGCTTATCATGGCGCGCCAAGTAGGCCGCTTTTTCCGCTTACAGCCGATTTTGCCGCGGGCAGTAACAACGTGCAAGTTGCGCTCTCTAAAACGGGCCGTATTATTAATAATGTTGAGCAATACTTAAGCCAAGGAGGGGAGTATTATACTTGCGACCCAAAGGTTAAGTCTGAGGTGTGCTTACCTTTATTTAATAGGAGTGGTGAATGCGTAGGAATTATTGATGCTGAGGCGTTTCATAATGATTTTTTTGATGAAAAAGTACTCGCAGTCCTAATTGCATGCTGTATTAAAATTCCTCAATTTTTAGTTTAAATAACAAAAATAGACTATGTTGAGGTTTTTAATAATGATTTTTTGCATGCACAAGGTATTAACTGTATTAATGGCATGCTGTATTAAAATTCCTCACTTTTTTGTACCAATAACACTAGTCAACCTAGCGTGTTTTTATGATAAGCTTAAGCTCACACCAACCCCCTAAATAATGATAAGAGATAGTCAATGTTCTCAGTATTAAAACCATTACCCACAGATCCTATTCTTGGCCTTATGGCGGCCTATAAGCAAGATACTAACCCTAATAAAATTGATTTAGGTGTGGGTGTCTATAAAGATGAGCTAGGCAATACACCGGTACTTAAAGCGGTAAAAAAAGCAGAAGCGTTTCGTTTAGAAAATGAAACCAGCAAATCTTATATTGGTTTAGCGGGTAATTTAGATTACTGTCAAAAAATGGAAAGCTTACTATTAGGTGAGCACAAAACATTACTAGCTAACCGTGTACGTACGGCGCAAGCGCCAGGCGGTACTGGGGCATTACGTGTTGCTGCTGAATTTATTATGCGTTGTAATCCAAAAGCAACAGTGTGGGTAACTACGCCAACATGGGCTAATCATATTAGCTTATTTGAAGCAGCGGGCTTAACAGTAAAAGAATACCCTTATTACGATTACGAAAATAAAGACTTATTATTTGATGAGATGATCAACACACTTAAGCAAGTGCCTAAAGGCGATGTGGTTTTACTACATGCGTGTTGTCATAACCCAAGTGGTATGGATTTAAACGAAGCACAGTGGAAGGTAGTTGCTGAGCTTGCAAAAGAAGTGGGCTTTACGCCGCTTGTTGATATTGCGTACCAAGGTTTTGGCTCTTCACTAGAAGAAGATGCACGTGGCTTGCGTATTTTAGCTGACGCAGTTGAAGAGTTAATTATTTGTTCTTCATGTTCTAAAAACTTTGGTCTTTACCGCGAACGTATTGGTGCTTGTTCACTAATTGCAAAAGACAGCGCAACTGCTGATATTTCAAACTCAGTATTACTTAGTGTTGTACGTAGTATTTATTCAATGCCGCCAGCGCATGGTGCCGACATTGTAAATACAATTTTAAGCAGCACTGAGCTTACGCAAATGTGGCATCAAGAGCTTGATGAAATGCGTAGCCGTATAAATGGTTTACGTACACAAATTAAAGAAACACTAGCGACTAAAGACATAGCGCAAGACTTCTCGTTTATTGAGCGTCAGCACGGTATGTTTTCTTTCTTAGGAATTAATAAAGAGCAAATTACTCGCTTACAAAAAGAGTACGGCATTTATATTGTTGGCTCAAGTCGTGTAAACGTAGCGGGCGTGAGTGATGCAAATATTGAATACTTTGCAAATGCAGTTGCCGACGTATGTAAATTATAATAGTTAACCTGAACTCTGGTTAAGAGATTTACTAACATATTGAATCATCGTTATATTTAATTTTATTTTCTCTAGCCAGAGGTTTTCAGTGAAAACAAGGCGAATTTACGCGTCAATAGCTGGCCTATTGCAAGTAAATTCAACGCAGTTAGCACTGAAAACAGCTGCTTGAGATAAGTTTATTATCCGGAGCTCAGGTTAGTTAAATTATTTAACTAAAAAACCGCACAACCTTAGGTTAGTGCGGTTTATTTTTGCCTCGTATTTAGAGCCTATGCGTCTATTAAATCTTCAACGCCAACAATCAGCCAAGGTGCATCAGTAAGCGTTAAACGCTCTAAATGCCAAATTTCTAAAATAGGTTGTTCTTGTTTATCTGCTAAATCGCGATACTTACCTTTAAAGCGTACGCTTACTTGCCATTTGTCAGTCAACGTATCTGCGCGTACTAATTCTGCATCTATAAACATCACTTCAGTAGCTACGCTTGTAATTGCTTCGCGCTCTGCTTTAAATTCGGCCACTAATTCAGGGCTTAAATACTCAGCCATAGTGTGATAATCAGCTTCGTTCCACGCATTTTGTAGTGTGTGGTAATGCTCACGAGCACCTTGTAAAAAGCCGTTTGTATCAAAGCCAGGCGGTAAGTTAAAAGGCACATCGTCGCCGTGTGCAGTATTATTAGCAAATCCTGTACTTGTTGTTTGT
Organism: Pseudoalteromonas sp. K222D; assembly: GCF_017653575.1. NCBI lineage: Bacteria > Pseudomonadati > Pseudomonadota > Gammaproteobacteria > Alteromonadales > Pseudoalteromonadaceae > Pseudoalteromonas > Pseudoalteromonas sp. K222D. Next base: position 58,263 of record NZ_JAGGDL010000007.1, on the reverse strand, counting down.
TCATGCTCAATAGGTGCTTGTTTAAATGCATTTTGTGACATGCCAGCACTGGCTAGTTGAGGCGACTGCCTTGCGCGCATAAAGCCACGAACAAGTTTAAATATTATAAAGGCTGCACCCGCAAGTAAAATCATCTCTAACAGCTGAAACCCTTCAAAATCACCACCTAACATAGCAGCAATTAAGCCACCAGCAAGCAGCCCACCAAATACACCCGCCATAATGCCTTTTTTATTAGATGCTGGCTTTGCCGCAGGCGCAACTGCCTTGGTATCTGTTTGTTGCTTTTGTGCGGTTTGTTGCGTAGCTGGAGTTTTACCACGTTTGCTACTACCAAACTTTTTACGTGCTTGTGCATCAAAGCTTGCAGTCATTAGCAAGGCCAACAAAGATAAAATAACGACAAAATTCTTCATGAAAATCCTTAAATAAAATAAAGTGTCGATTATACCTATAGAAATATTATTTACTTTAAAAATCAGTTGGCTGGTTGGTAATATTTAAGGGGCAGGAGTAAATTACTAAACATTAAGCACACCGCTTAGCAGGTCTAAGCGGTGCGAGAAGCTACAAGGTTACAGCCAGCGAATAGCGCCAGAAACACGTTCATTATACATATTCACCGGCGCACCTAAGCTGGCAATTAATACGGTATCGGCTTGTTGGCCTCTATTAATATGGCCTTCAAATCTGTCATCATGAAAGTCATCAGAGCCCATTTCAAACACTTTATTTTTAGTCGGCACAATAAATACCGTCATAGGGCCAAAGTCAGATTCAAACACTAAATGTATGCCTTTCTCCCCTTTAAAGTCACAAAACATAGCGTAAGTAATTTTACCGGGTAGCTCACTTAATTGTCCGCCAAGTAAGGCGAGCTTTTCATTCACGCTTTGCAGGCTAATTGCTTGTGTTTTATCGAGAGAATTTATTTCGTGATAAACGTGGGCTAAAGCATGCTCACCTGCGCCATAGGTATTTTGCTCAGAACTAAAAAAGAATGCACTTATAGTAACAACAAACGAAGCGGCTAGGGCTAAATGTACTCGGTCAAACTTAAAGCGCGATCGCGATGCAATAACGTTTTTATTAGCCGGTATTTGCGCTTGTTGCTGTGCTTTTTCTTTTAAAGAGGTGTTTAAAAGAATTCGCTCGGCTAGGTTTTCAGGTACCGGAACGTCATTAGCTGCACTTTGTAAATATTTATCGAAATCTTTCATGTCGTTAATAAACCGTTGTCGCTCTGAGTTGTCTTTAGCAAACTCGGTAAGCTCATTGTCAATATCGTTTGGCTGCGCAATAGTGCGGCGACGAAACTCAAGCTCATCCATTATTTTGATGCCCCTTTAAGTTGCTCATCATCACGGCTTAAAGCCTCTTTAAGTTGGTTTCTAGCACGGTATAGACGTGTCATTACCGTGTTTTTATTTAAATCGAGTATATTTGCAATTTCTTCGCCTGAGCAGCCCATTACTACTTGCAGTAATAACGGCTCTTTGTATTCATCAGGCAAGAGTGCAATTTGGCGCTGAATAACAGTTTGCTCCATTTCATCGTCTAAAGAGTGGCTGCTTTCATCAACCAATAATTCATCTTCTATATCGCTATAATCAAATTGTTTGCGCTCAAATCGTCGCGCGTTTTCGCGACGTAAAATCGTAAGTAACCACGACTTTGCTGCTTTTTGATCCAGTAAAGAGTCGAGCGAGCGCCAGGCACGCAAAAATGTTTCTTGTACTAAGTCATCGGCAATGTGTGGATCACGGCATAACCAATAGGCAAAGCGGTAAAGCTCTTTATGGTAAACATGAACCAAGGCTTCGTAGCGCTTTTGCTTTTGTGCCATATCAATTAAGACCTGATTATTCGATTTTTTATTTCCAAACATAAGTTCTTTTTTTAGTTAAATATTATTTAATGTAATAAAAGGCCTATACGCATTAAAATTTAATGGTAAAGGTCTTTTAATACAGCTTGTTGCGACTTTAATGTTTGAGCCTGATACTTTTTAAGTAATTTAACTATAGCTGTAAGATCGCTGGTTGTTTTTTTATTACTGTATAATTGTGTTTGTAACTGCATCACGTTATTAGTTAGTTCTGCATCATTAATAGCACGGCATAAAGTATCAATAGCGCCCATATTTTGCTTAGTTACTGTTTTTGCATATATATTTAATGCGCTATAAAACATTTTTGCATCGTTTTTATTTGCTGCATGTAATAAGTTTTTCAAACTAGGCAGCGCGGGTGTTTTGTCAGTTGTAGTTGCTACATGCGCATTATGAGTAGAACGGCTTAACCAATAAAAAATTGCAGTCACAATCCATAATAAATAGCCCAGTACAGCAACAATTATTAACCATAATGGTGTTGAGCTTTGTACTTGCAGCGGATTAGTTGCATCTATACTATTTTGTCCTGCTGCTTGGTTATTGGTATTTTGCGAATCATTTATAACCACAGGATTAGCAGCATTGCTACTAGGGATCACAGTAATAGTGCGCTCTGGTAAAGTGGCAAAGCTAATACGATTTATTTTAGTGTTGTACCAAGGCAGTTTTATTTCGGGCAGCGTATAAGTGCCGGGTGTTTGTGGTAACAAAGCATAAGAGGCAATTTGCTGCGATACTACACGGCCATTACGCACCGCATTGTTATTTTCTTTTTGATCTGGGTAGCTACGGATCCCTGTAATATCGGGCATTGATATTTCGGGGAGTTGTTCTTTGGTTACACCAAGTGCCGTTAAGGTAATTGTGCGTGTGATAGGAGTGCCTACCTCAACAGTATTATCCTCTGGTTGCCATTGCTCATCTAAACTTACTAACTCACTAGGCAGCCAAGCGCCATTGTAATTACTTGGAATAGGCTTTATTTCTATTTGCTGATCATTGCCAAGTGCCGATACTTCTAACTGGCGGTAATTTTGTTGCACACGGCCTTGAAAAGCTGGGCCGGCAATAGTGTAGTCACCACTTTTTTGCGGCTGAATTAAATACTCTCGGGTAATTACTAAGTAACGTTTACCGTCAACGAGTTCATAATCTTCCGTTTGTTTACCTAGTTGGCTAAGTTGTGCATTTTCCATGCTAGGCGTGCCTAAACTGCCGTCGAGTAGCTCTTTGGCTAAATAAAGTTTAAGCGTATAAACACCGGCTTCTTGTACAAACAAAGATTTACTTGAGAGCGATGTTTTTAAAAATATATCGTTATTTTTATCGGCATCAGCTGCGCGCTTGGCTACTTTTAAAGTAATAGGCTGCGAGCTAAGCCCTGCAACAGTAAACGACGGTATAGTGTATTCACCTTCACGGCGAGTCATTAGTTTAACCGACCAGGTAGTTTGTTTGTTCATACTGCCATTTATAATATTGGTGCGAGTACTTAAGCTAGTAGGGCCAACCACAAAGCTTTTTAACAGCATTGAGGTATCGGGTTGTTCATCTTTAATTGTGTCGTCTACTGTAATATTAAGAATAAAAAACTCACCCGCTAACACCGGGTTTTTATTTACACTGGCTTCGAGTTTGGTGGCAGCCATCAATGGCATCGCACTTAATAGCAATAAACAGCAAAATAATCGCATTACCATGACTTTTCTACTCCTGTGGGGCGACGTTGATATTGTCTTTTTTGGGCTTCTAATTGCATTTTGTTCCGTAATAAAATAGCGGGATCGTCGGGCACTTTTCGCAGTAACTGATTAAGCTGCTGTGCTTGTTCTTTTTCTTCGTTAGTCAGCTCACTGGCTTGTACTGCTTGCGCTTGTTGCTCGGCAGTTTGTTGTTGCTCGTCGGGCGCAGGTTCGTTTGCAGCCTGTGGCTCACTTTGTTGCTCAGCGTTATCTTTTGGCTGTTCGGCTGGTTGATTTTCACTTTGCTCGTTTTGCGGCTCAGCTTGCATGTCAGGTTTATTTTGTTGATCAGCTTGCTCTTGTGCTTGCTCAGAGTCTTTATCCGATTTATCGTCACTGTTTTTTTCACTGTCGCTTTGCGCTTCGCCTTGCTCATCATTTTGTTGCTGATCTTGCTTGGCTTCATCAGAATTTTGCTGTTGGTTTTGCTCATCACTTTTTTGCCCGTCTTGTGATTCGCCGCCGCCTTGGTTTTGTTGCTCTTGCTGCTGATTCAGTAATTGCTCAACCAGTGCTTGGTTGTCTGCGGCTTGTGTAAAGTTAGGGTTTAATGCTTGAGCTTGTTGATAAGCATTAATTGCTTCCTCTAGCTTGCCCGCTTTAGCAAGTGCGTTACCAAAGTTATAAAAACCGGTTGCCGATTTATCATCACTAAATTGATTAACCGCGGCCTCAAAGTTCCCTTGCTGATAAAGCGCAGCGCCTTTTAATTGGCTCGATTGGGCTGTTATTGCTTGCTCATAATCTTTATTGTTATAAGCATCAAGCGCTCGCTGATCGGTGTTTTTTAAAACTGTGGGCAGCTCTACGGCATACGCATTTTGCTGTGGTAAAAAGCTAAACACTAAAAACACACTCAGCAAAGCCGCACGTCTAAATAAATAAAGGCTTAAAGGTAGTAGCAGTAACAAGCCATAAATACCGGCGTCTATACGCCAAAGCGCATGGTTTTGTTTTTCATCTTTTAACAACTCACCATTAGCGCTAGGTGCAAAAACAGCAATGTCGGCGCTACTTGGCTGATAACTAGCAAATTTACCGCCGCTGTTTGTAGCTAAACTTTTTAGCTGGCTGGTATTAATAGTCGGCACTACAATTTGCCCGTAGTGGTCTTTTAAAAATCCGCCTTCGGGTAGTTTAATTGGCGCACCTTGGGCGGTGCCTACACCGTAAATATTTAATCGGTATTGGGTGTTTTTAGTAAAAGTGCTCACCTCACTTTGCTCTTGCTGATCAATGCCGTCGGTTATTAAAATAATATCGCCATCTAGGTAACCGGCTTGTCCTAATAGCTCTTTTGCTATATCAAGGCCAGCTAAAACATTAGAGCCTTTGTCGGGCATTATTTCTGGGCTTAAGCTAGGTATTAGGTTTTCAAGTGTAGTGGCATCGTTGGTTAGCGGTGAAATGGTATAAGCACTGCCAGCATAGGCAACGAGCGCTGTGTCACCTTCTTTAAATAAATCAATCATATCGAGGGCTTTAAAACGCGCCTGCATTAATCTATTTGGTAAAATATCTGTGCTGTACATAGAGTACGACATGTCCATAACAATAACGCGAGCGTTTTTGCTTTGAAACACAGGTACTTGCTTTTCTTCAAAGCTGGGGCCGGCACTAAATATAATCCCTAAGCTGCAAAATAGCGCTAGTAACCAAAGTGGCTGGTTAGTTTTAGTGCTTGCGTCGCTCATAATAAACTGTGCTAAATGCGGTGCAATTAGCTGCTCATTGGTGGCTTTTTTGCGCTTAATTAAGGCAACAAAAAACAACCCAACTGCGGGTATGAGTAACCACAAAATAGCAGGGCGAATAAATTCAAAATCCATTAGTTAGGCTCCTTTATTGCGCGCAGGGTTGTTAACATTACTTTTAAGCTAATTAATAAAATAGCGATTAATAACGGCAAGTAAAATAATGAGCTTTGCGGGCGAAAGGTTTGCTCATCTACACTAATGGGCTCTAATTTGTCTAGTTCGGCATAAATTTGCTGTAAACCGGCTACATCTTTAGCTCTAAAGTACAAGCCGCCAGTTTGCTCGGCTATGCGTTTTAATAACCCTTCATCTATTGTGTCGCCGCTCATACCGCCCATATTAAATAAACTAAACCCACGAGGATTATCTGAGCCAACGCCAATGGTATACACTTTTATACCAGCATCGCGGGCAAGCAGTAGGGCTTCTTCGGGTTTTAAATTACCCGCAGTGTTTTGCCCGTCGGTTAGTAGCACCACAATACGATTGCTTTTATCTTTGTTTGCAAAACGTTTTACCGACAACCCTAAAGCATCGCCAATGGCAGTGGCGCGGCCAACTAAACCAATTTGTGCCTCAGAAAGCATTTTACTTACGGTTTTTACATCACGCGTAAGGGGGGTTTGTAAAAAGGCGGTGTCGCCAAATAAAATAAGGCCGAGCCTGTCGCCTTGGCGCTGCTCTATAAAATCAGTTAATACCGCTTTAACCATAGTTAAGCGGTCAACATATTGGCCATTGTAAGCCATGTCTTGCTCGGTCATAGAGCCTGATAAATCAACCGCCAGCATTATATCGCGGCCTTCGTTTGGCATTGAAATAGGATCATCTAACCAAGTAGGGTTTGCCGCAGCTATTACCAGTAATAGCCATATAACCCACTCGAACGGAGTTAAGCGCCGTGCATGAGCTTCAACGCTTTGGCTGGTTAAGTTATGTTTGGCAAAGCTTGGGATCCGCAGTCGAGTGTGTGCATTGTTTACAGCCGGTTTTAGTAATAATAGTAATAAAGGCAGGGGGAGTAATATAAACAGCCATGGCCAGCTAAATTCAAACATTAACCACTTCCTTTAACTTAAATTGCTTAATTGCTTGGCGAAACTTATTTTCTAGCGCGCTATTGTTTTGCTCAAGATTATAAACACTGAGAATTTCTTGTTCGCTAAAACTTAATCCGGTTAGTGTATTAAGCGTATTACACCACTGCTTGGTAGATTGCGTAGCAAGGCGTTTATCGTAATAGGCAATGACTAAGCGTTTTAAAATAATATGTAATTGTTGAGGATCAGTGTGCTGTTGGCTTAAATTAACCGCGAAGCGTTTTGGTTGTTTAAATTTATAACGCTTATAAGCCATATAAATTGCGGCGCTTAGCAGCAATAACAAAACGGCAATAATAACCCACCAAGCAGGGGCAAGTGGCCACCAATTTACTTGGCTTGGCGCTATTATGTCGTGTAGGCCATCAAGTGGAGACGTTTGCATGGTTATTTTCTCACTAATTGCAGCTCAAGCGGTGTGGCTGCATTGAATGATATTAAATTAAGACCCGATTTAGTTAAGCGATTAAAGCGTGTGCTAAATGCCTGTTCGGCATTTTTAGCAAAGCGCGCTCTAAAACTGCTATCCATAAGTGGTAGGGCAAAGTCTTGGCCATTGGCGCTTACTGTAACGGCTTGTTTAAATGCCGGTAACTGATGTTCAAATGGATCGCTTATGTGGCAACCAATTAGCTCGCAGTGACGGCTTAGTATTTCGAGCTGTTTAAAGCTGGCGTCGTCTAGGGCATTAAAGTCAGAAATTAAATACACTAAACTACCGGGTTTAGCCAAATGGTTAAGGCGCTTTAAGTTATCGCTAAAGTTGTTAGTGGCTTGCTCGTCAATTGCGTTAAGGGCTTGCTGGTGGCTATCACACAAATTATGACACAGCTTTAATACCGCTTTTTCACGGGCGCTGGGCTTGAGCTCTAAATGAGAGTGCTGATTAAATACAATGCCACCAATACGGTCACCACGTTGGCAGGCCGACCAAGCAACTAATGCGCTAATGTGCGCGGCTTGCACCGATTTTAATAACAACTGCGAGCCAAATAGCATCGAGTTTGAAAAATCAGTAAAAATAAACACCGGGCGCTCTTTCTCTTCTTGAAAAAGCTTAGTGTGTGTTTCGCCAGTGCGTGCAGTTACACGCCAATCAATAGAGCGAATATCGTCGCCTTGTTGATAGTGGCGTACTTCAGCAAACTCCATACCACGGCCTTTATGCGGCGCAAGGTATTGCCCGGTTAAGGTGTTTTTAATTTTTACTTTAGGAGCCAGCTCTAGCAATTGCGCTTTGGCTTTGTAATACATCAGCTCTTTAAGCGCTAAATTAACACCGTGGCTATGGCTTTGTGCAAGCCATGCTTGGGGATCTAATGGGGTTTGCATAAGTTACGGTACGGCTACAAGTTCAACAATACGGCTAATTACCTGATCTTTAGTAATGCCATCGGCTTGGGCTTCGTAACTTAAAATAATACGATGGCGCAATACATTATGTACTACTGCCTGAATATCGTCGGGCGCTACAAAATCGCGGCCTTGCAACCAAGCATGCGCACGGGCACATTTATCAAGAGCAATAGTGGCACGTGGGCTAGCACCAAACTCAATCCAGCTACCTAGTTGTGCATCTAACTTAGCGCCTTCACGGGTAGCTATAATAAGCTGCACTAAATACTGCTCAAGTGGTGGTGCTAAATAAAGGCCTAAAATAGCTTTACGAGCGGCAAATAAATCGCTTTGACTAATTTTTTGCATTACTGCTGGTTGCTCGTTTAATGCTTCGCCTCGGGTTAAACGCAGTATGTCTAATTCGTGCTCTGCGCCGGGGTAACCTATACTCAAATGCAGTAAAAAGCGGTCAAGCTGCGCTTCAGGTAGCGGGTAAGTGCCTTCTTGCTCCAGCGGGTTTTGTGTGGCCATTACTAAAAATAGCTCACTTAGCGGATAAGTATTTTTACCTACCGTTACTTGGCGCTCTGCCATGGCTTCTAATAAAGCTGATTGTACTTTAGCTGGGGCACGGTTTATTTCATCAGCTAAAATAAGATTATGAAACAGTGGGCCTTTTTCAAATACAAACTCACTGGTTTGCTGACGATAAATATCAGTACCAGTAATATCGGCAGGGAGCAAGTCGGGCGTAAATTGCACCCGCTGAAACGAGCCTTCAATGCCTTTAGCTAAGGCGTTTACGGCGCGCGTTTTTGCAAGGCCAGGAGGGCCTTCTACTAATAAGTGGCCGTCAGCTAAAATGGTAATAAGTAGCGCTTGAGTAAGCTCTGGCTGGCCAATAATTTGTGTATCTAAGTACGTTTTTAATTGTGAAAATGCGTTAGCTGCCATAATAAATAGACTGTCCTCGTCAGCTGGAATAATACCAAAGTTATTTGGGTACGAAATACTGACCTAGTTATAAGGTTTAAAATTGGATAACTCAAGAGTTAGACTGTATTTTTAAAAATAGTTCGTTATTTATTAACGACTTTTAGCCTATCACAAAACTTTGTAAATGCGTCTAAAAAAGCCTATTGTAGTACTTATATAGTAGGTCTTAGAGAATTTTATTTGCCTACTAATCGATAAATTTCAGTTTATCTATTGGCTTTAGTACACGGGTTGTTTAGAATCGAGTAAAACAAACAGGTCAGACCTGTCAGCGGGAGCATAATTAATGTCTGAGCAAAACATACTTAAAACACCAAAAGGCGATCGTATAGCCATAGTTAGCGGCCTACGTACACCTTTTGCCAAGCAAGCAACTGCGTTCCACCATGTACCTGCACTTGATATGGGTAAACTTGTGGTTAACGAAATGCTTGAGCGATTAAATTTCAACAAGTCAGAAATTGATCAACTTGTATTTGGTCAGGTAGTACAAATGCCAGAAGCACCAAATATAGCACGCGAAATTGTATTAGGTACTGGCATGCCGGTATCGGTTGATGCGTATTCAGTATCACGTGCCTGTGCGACTAGTTTTCAGGCTATTGCCAACGTTGCTGAGTCTATTATGGCCGGCTCTGTTACTGTAGGTATTGCTGGTGGCGCCGATTCTTCATCGGTACTACCCATTGGCGTGAGCAAAAAATTAGCAGGCAGTTTAGTTGATTTAAATAAAGCGCGTACCTTAGGTCAGCGCTTAAAAATATTTTCAAAATTGCGTTTAAAAGACTTATTGCCAGTGCCTCCTGCGGTTGCAGAGTACTCAACAGGCCTTTCAATGGGGCAAACTGCTGAGCAAATGGCTAAAACACATAACATTAGCCGTGAAGATCAAGATGCATTAGCGCATCGCTCGCATTCATTAGCAACCCAAGCATGGGCAGATGGAAAATTAAAAGATGAAGTAATGACGGCGCACTTACCGCCATATAAAAGCTTTATTGAAGAAGATAACAACATTCGTAAAAACTCAACGGTTGAAGGCTACGCTAAGCTTAAGCCAGTATTTGACCGCCAACACGGTACAGTAACTGCAGCAAACGCCACCCCATTAACCGACGGTGCAGCTGCGGTATTAATGATGAGCGAAAGCAAAGCAAAAGCACTGGGTTACGAAATCCTTGGTTATGTACGCAGTTTTGCGTTTTCAGCCATTGGTGTTGAAAAAGATATGCTTATGGGTCCAGCTCATGCCACGCCTATCGCACTAGATAGAGCGGGTATTACCCTTGCCGACCTAGACTTAATAGAAATGCACGAAGCGTTTGCATCGCAAACACTCGCCAACATGAAAATGTTTGCCTCAGATAAGTTTGCGCAAGAGCACTTAGGTCGCAGCAAAGCGATTGGCGAAATTAACATGGATAAGTTTAACGTATTAGGTGGATCGCTTGCTTATGGACATCCATTTGCAGCAACCGGTGCTCGCTTAATTACGCAAAGCTTATACGAGCTTAAGCGTCGTGGTGGCGGTTTAGCATTAACAACAGCCTGTGCTGCAGGTGGTTTAGGTGCAGCTTTTGTATTGGAGAGTGCGTAATGTCAGATTCAGTATTTAATTTAACGGTTGATGAAAATAAAATCGCCGTAGTAACTATAGATGTGCAGGGCGAAAAAATGAATACCCTGCGCAGTAGTTTTGCCGATGATTTAAAAGCCTTACTAGCCGAAGCTAAACAGCAGTCTGTAAAAGGCATGGTATTTATTAGTGGTAAAAGTGATAACTTTATTGCTGGCGCTGACGTTAAAATGCTTGATAGTGTGCAAAAGCGTGAAGATGCTTTAGCTATTAGCGAGTTATGTCACCATGCATTTTTTGACATGGAAAACCTACCTTTTACTACGGTTAGTGCTATTCATGGCGCAGCTTTAGGTGGCGGGTTAGAGTTTGCACTAGCCTGTGATTATCGCGTAGGCACCGACAGTGGTATTACCATAATTGGTTTGCCAGAAGTGCAGTTAGGTTTATTACCTGGCGGTGGCGGTACTCAGCGTTTAACTAAAATAATTGGCATTCAAAAAGGCTTAGAATGGATGCTAACTGGTAAGCAAATTCGTGCAAAGCAAGCTAAAAAAGCCGGTGTATTAGATGATTGCGTACCACATAGCGTGCTATTAAAAGTAGCGAAAGAATTTGCCGCTAAAGGCAAAGCACCAGCTAAAGAGCCAAAACTCGACACCGTGAGCAAGCTGCTAGAATCAAACCCGTTTGGCCGTAACTTTATCTTTAAAAAAGCAAAAGAAAACGTCATTAAACAAACGGGCGGACATTACCCTGCGCCACTTTTAATTATTAAAGCAGTACGTGCAAGCGTAGAGCTCGATAAGCTAAAAGCGTATAAAACCGAAGCGGAAAGCTTTGCAACGCTGGTAATGAGCGATGAATCAAAAGCGCTGCGCAGTGTATTTTTTGCAACCACAGAAATGAAAAAAGACTGGCGCAACGGCGACGCACCAGCAATTAACAAAACCGCAGTGTTAGGTGGCGGACTAATGGGCGCAGGTATTGCGCACGTAAGTGCCGTTAAAGCTAAAGTACCGGTACGTATTAAAGATGTAGCAGAGCAGGGCATTAGTAATGCAATGAGCTACACCTATAAAATTTTAGATAAGCGCTTAAAGCGCCGCATTATGTCTAAAGCCGATATGCAGCTAACAATGAGCCGTATTACAGGCGCAACCGATTACAGCGGTTTTAAAAATATAGATTTAGTAATTGAAGCGGTATTTGAAGATCTTGAGCTTAAACAAGGCATGGTTGCTGATATTGAGCGTGAATGCCAAGAAAATACTATTTTTGCGAGTAATACCTCGTCATTACCTATTTCGCAAATTGCAGCTCAAGCTCAGCGCCCTGAAAACGTGATTGGTTTACATTACTTTTCACCAGTAGAAAAAATGCCACTGGTAGAAATTATTCCACACGCAGGCACCTCAAAAGAGACCATTACTCGTGTGGTAAACTTTGCGCGCAAGCAAGGTAAAACACCTATTGTAGTAAAAGATAGCGCCGGCTTTTATGTAAACCGTATTTTAGCGCCTTACTTAAACGAAGCGGCTAACTTAATGCTAGCAGGCGAGCCAATTGAAAAAATTGATGCAGCCTTAGTTGAGTTTGGTTTTCCGGTAGGTCCACTGGCATTACTTGATGAAGTGGGTATTGATATTGGTTCTAAAATTGCGCCAATTTTAGAAAAAGAGCTAGGCGAGCGTTTTAAAGCACCCGATGCATTTACTCGTATGATAGAGTCAAAACGCCTTGGTCGTAAAACAGGTCGTGGCTTTTATGAGTACGATAAAAAAGGCAAAAAGGTTGATGAGTCAGTTTACGAACTACTAAACGTTACCCCAGCTCCACGTTTAAATAAAAGCGAAATTGCCAAACGTTGTATTGCACAAATGCTTAATGAAGCGGTTCGTTGTTTAGACGAAGGCATTATTGCCAGCCCACGTGACGGTGATATTGGTGCTATTTTTGGTATTGGTTTTCCACCGTTCTTCGGCGGACCATTTAGCTATATGGATAAACTAGGCGCAAGTAAAATAAGCTCAGACATGTCTACATTAGGCAGTAGCAATGCAATTTTTACCCCTTGCGACACGCTTGTAGCAATGGCAGAGTCAGGTGCTAAGTTTTATGCCGCTCAGCCAAGCGCAGAGCCAACAGTTGAGTCGGAGCCTGCAGAGCAAGCCACTGACGATGCTGCAGCGCCAAGTGCTAAAGAATAAGTAAATAAGCATTTACTAATAAAAACCGCATTTTATATGCGGTTTTTTTATGGCTAAATTATTTAAGCGAAAGCCTATTAAAAAGTTTACTAACCACTCAAATTATTAAACTCACTAAATATCACTCGAATAAGTAATAAACCATACCCTTAGAGAGTATTGTCTACCACTTGAAAGTGGGTTTTTGTACTTGCTGATATTTAAAGGTAAACGCTGTGTGTTGAAAAGTGTTTTGGCATCGAGGTATATAACAGGAAGTTTGAATTTAGCTTTAGGGGGGCTAAATATTGGTAATAAATACGCTTGAAGTACTTCAAGCGTATTTAAAATAAAATGGGATATTTAAAGATGGGCGGCGATAATTTTTTTATCTTTTTCAGGCATGTTATCTACCACTAAATCAAATGAATTATCAATCATTCGCTTAATCTCATTTTGCGGGATTGTGCCATCTAGTATTATGGTATTCCAAAGGCGTTTATTCATATGATAGCCAGGGATCACTGCAGTAAACATATCTCTTAATGCTAGTGCTTCGTCGGGGTCACATTTTAAATTTAACCACCAAATAGGCTCGCCATTGGCGTCGTTATTTTCATCATTACCCAGTGCAAGGGTGGCAAACATTTTATGGTTTACCTTGTAAACATCAACTTCTTTAGAAAAAGGTTGGGTTACTTTAACTAGTGGTTTGTTAACTAAATACTCATGTACAGTTTGTTGGTCCATGATCCATTCCTTGAAGTCATACTCGATGAAACTACCATAACAGTTTTTTTAATGTTTGATTATATGTATTTTTGTAAAAATCATAATTTTATGAGTTAATCCAAGGTATAGCGGGGTTTTGAAGCAGTTTTAGTTGAACAAAATCTAGTTCGTGGTATGTTTCTCAGAGTCAAAAATAATAGGAATATATTCATGCCAAAGGCGAGTGAAGTTAAAAAAGGGACAGCCATTGATTTTAATGGCCGCGTTTTAGTTGTAAAAGATATAGTACGCTCAGTTCCACAAGGTCGTGCTGGTGGTAGTTTGTACCGTATGCGTTTATACGACGTAGTAACGGGCAGCAAAGTGGATGAAACATTTAAAGACAGTGATATGTTAACACTTGCTGATTTAACTCGTCGTGAAGCTATGCTTTCGTACATTGATGGTGACGAGTATGTGTTTATGGATAACGAAGATTACACGCCATATAATCTAAGTAAAGATGCGATTAGCGAAGAGATTTTGTTCGTAAATGAAGAAACTCAAGGCGTGCACGTTATTGTAATAGATGGCGCACCGGTTGGCCTAGATTTGCCATCAAGTGTTGAACTGGTTGTGGAAGAAACCGACCCATCTATTAAGGGTGCTTCGGCGAGTGCACGCTCAAAGCCGGCGCGTATGTCTACAGGGTTAAATATTTCAGTTCCTGAGCATATTTCTACAGGCGATCGTATTCGTATCAATACTGCAGAGCATAAATTTATGGGCCGTGCTGAAAAGTAAGCGCCTAATTATTTATATTAAAAAGCCGACTTGTTCGGCTTTTTTTATTGCTTAGATTCAAATAGTAAGTGCATAGCTTTAAAAATAGTCATTTTATGGTTAAAATACGCGGCTTGTTTTTACAGGTTTAGGTATTGCTTTGATTTTTGTTTTATTAAGCGCAGTGTTTATAGCGATTATGTATTTAGAGGCGATTAAAAAGGGTATGCCGGTTAAGCGTTGGCTGTTGTTAGCGGGTTTACTTGGGCCGGTTGCATGGTGTTTGTTTAATTTACATTACCGCCGTGCGTTACTGCGAAGTGTAGGTATTAACCCTTGCATATGGCATCCTTAATTTTTTATTTCTGTTTTTTAATTTTAATTAGTGACAGCCACTTTTTTAATCGGACTAATTAAACTAGGTACAGACTTGTTGTGCTGGAGTTTTAAAAATTCGGTAAACTCATCTTTTGATAGCGGCTTAGAGTAATAGTAGCCTTGTACTGTTTCACAGTTTAATTGTTTGAGTATTTCTATTTGCGACGCTTGCTCTACGCCCTCTGCAACCACATGTAGGTCAAGGTTATGGGCAATAGTAACAATTGAGTCGACCATATTGCGGCCGCGCTCGTTTTTCATGTCATCGATAAAGGCTTTATCAACTTTAAGCGTATTAAGCGGAAACTGCTTTAAATAGGCCAGCGAAGAGTAGCCGGTACCAAAGTCGTCCATTGCTAAATGAATACCTCGGGCGCTGAGTGAGCACATTATTGCGATAGCATCTTTAGGGTCGTCCATTACCGTGCCTTCGGTAATTTCTAGCTCTAAAAAGTAAGAGGGCAATGCATTTTTTTGTAAAATCACATCAATACGTGTTGTTAGGTCGGGTAAACTAAATTGCTTTGCCGATAAATTCACAGCAACTCTGCCATTAAATAAGCCCGCATCAAGCCACTCTTTTACATCGCGACAGGCTTTATTTAAAACCACTTCACCAATTTCTATTATTTGCCCTGTTTCTTCTGCTATTGGGATAAAAACACCCGGGCTAATAATGCCTTTTTTAGGCGTGATAAAGCGTACTAATGCCTCCATTCCCACAAGTTTACCGGTGTGAATATTCATTTTTGGTTGGTAATACACGGCAAAATGATTTTCTTTTAAACCAAAGCGCATTAGGTTTTCTATTTGCAGGCGCTTTACGGCTTCACGGTTCATGGTGTCATTAAAAAACAGATAACTATTACCTTTCTTTTTAGCGTGGTACATAGCTGTGTCGGCATTTTTTAATAGTAGCTCTGGGGTATTACCATCTTCAGGGAACAACACAATGCCAACGCTTGAGGTAATGGCAAGCTCATGTCCGGCCATTTTAAAAGGCGTAGCAATAGCCGCTAAAAACTGTTTAGCGGTGCGGGTAATCGTATATATGTCGTTAGTATCAGACATTACCAGTGCAAACTCATCGCCGCCTAAGCGATAAAACACGTCATTTTCGCGAGTGAGTTTATTTAGCCGCATAGCGAGTTTAGCTAATAAGCTGTCACCTAGTTGGTGCCCTAAAGAGTCATTTATTTTTTTAAAGTTATCTAAGTCGAAAACTAACAAAGCATGGTGCGAGTTTAGTTGCCCTAATTTTTGTAAGTCGGTAAAAAACAAATTACGGTTAGGCAGGTTGGTGGTGCGGTCTCTATTGGAGAGGTTATGCAGTTGCGATTCGGCTTTTTTACGCTCGGTTAAATCAGAGTATACAACGACATAGTTAGTTATTTGGTTTTGATCATTTCTAATTTCATCAATCGAAATTTCTATGGGTAATAAAACATGTGCACTATTGCGTAATTTAACTTCTTGTTGCAGGCTATCTCGCTGGTATACGGTTTTTTTAATAGTGTTAATGTAACTTTTATCGTAGCCGGGCAAATTAAAATCTTTTTTAAGGTACTGCTCGCGCACGCCACCAAATAAGGTTAAAAAGCTGGGGTTAATATCGACTAACTTAAAGTTTTTATCGTAAATAGCCAGGGCATCGGTTAGCGATTCAACGCATTTTGCAAAAAGGTTTAAGCGCTCTTCGGTTAGCTTTAATTGTGAAATGTCGCGCACTGTGCCTGTCATACGTAGGGGGCTAAGGTTGGTGTCTTTTTCTATTATTTTGCCGCGATCGAGTACCCAGAGCCAGCCGCCAAAATGATCTTTAATCCGATAAGTCGCTTCAAAAAAAGGAGTTTGTTGAGCAAAGTGTTTTTTAAGTAAATATTCTACTTGGGTAATGTCGCTTGGGTGAATAAGGCTTTTATTAGGTGGAAACTCTGTTGATAATATTGAATCCATTAAGTACTTATCGTTAATACGAAGTACTTTACCGGTTTTTATATTCCAATCCCAAAGGGTATCGCCACTGCCTTCAACAGTGCTTTTTAAGCGTTGTTCAGAAAGCATAAGTTGATAGCGCGAGCGCTTAAGTTTATATATAACCGTTAGCATGTAGCATAAAACAAGCACAATTATTGCGCTTGCCGTAACTGCAACGGTATTTAAATTTAAGTTAAAAGTTGCCTCTAAGGCATATAGGCTATGCGAGGCAACTAATAGGGCTAATAGTAAGCTTATTTTTATTATTATTGTGATCATTATTTTTATTATTTTTATAACATTTAATTTTCAAACGACAATCTAAATCAAGCGTTACTCACTGTCAAAGAGAATGCGAGCAAAGGGCCTGATTATGCGCTTTATTGGGCTTTGCAGAGCTTAAAAACTCATATCTAGGTCTATTTTCATTAAAAAGGCTTAGCGCGTATGCTTTTATATCTGCAAGGGTTAATGCATTTAATGCATCAAGCAAGCGTTGTTGCATATGAAACTCGTGATCGCGATTACCAATAGCTAACCATAATCGTTGCGAGCGCAGTCGCAGGTTTTTATCTGCTTCGGCTATATGTGTGGTTAGACCGTGCTTTTGTTGTAACCAATCTTGTGGGGTTAAATTATCTATATTGGTTAAATAGTCATGAATAAAGTTATTATGGCGCTGCAGTATTGTTTTGGCTTCAAACTTGGGTGATTGCACATAAAAAACAATGCCCGCGCGGGTGTTAAAAGGCGCGTAACCGGCACCAACTAAATAACCTAATTGTTGCGTGGTGCGTAGTTCGTTAAAATAATCTTGATTGATTAGATGATTTAGCGCCATCATTTTTACTTTTTCACTTACACAGTCGGTTTGTGCTTGATAGTAAATAAGCATAGCGTGATCATTACAAGGAAGCGTTAACTCAAAGCGCGTTACTTTGTTAATTTCAAATAATGGCCGTGTTAAATCGGCTATTACAGCGGCGCTTTTTAAGTGCGCGGCTACTTTTTTCTGAAAACTAATTGCATCAGCTTGTTGCCAGTTACCATGTAAAAATGACTCTACATGCAGGGCTTTAAAAAAGTCTTGTCTAAATTCATTAAATTGCTGAAAACACGTGTTTTTTAATGCGTCAGCCAATTCGTCTGGCTGTGGATTCCACGGCATTATTTTTGCGCCTAACATACTAAACAGCTCACCTACGGGCTTATTTTGATTACTGTTACGCCAATGCCTTACTAATTGCTTTTTATACTCGGCAAAACGTTTAGAGCAAATTTCTACGTTAAATAAAGCATCAATGAGTTCATCAACCAGCTCTAACTGGCTTGATGAGAGCCCCGCTGTATGTAGTGTTAACCCACCTTGATGAGACGTTAAGTGATAACTAAGTCCTGCAAGTTCGGCAGGGTAAAATTGCTCGCTAACGCTATCCATAAATAAATCAGAAAAGAGGCGGGTAAGTGCCATGTGCTTTACATCTTTTATTGCAAAGTCTGAGTCCATTGCCAAGTAAAAATGACCTTTGGCAACGCGAAAGGTGTTGTCTTGTTTAAACCAAAAATCAAAACCAGGCTCTGTGACTATTAGCTCAGGTTTTGTTTGTGGCTCAATTATATCAAACAGCTCAACGTCTTTAGTTAAATAAGGATTAACAACAGGTAAGCGCATTTCATTGAGTGGTTTATTAATGTTACTTAGTGCATCGAGCCAACTAGTCGAAATTTTTTCAACCTTGTAAGGTGTATTATACCAAGCTGCTTTATGTTGAGGCTCAACCCCGGGGTGAATAAGTACCAAGCGCATATTGTGTGGCTTTAACCATTGCATGGCCATTTCATGGGTGGCGTGTTTAAAGCCTTCCATTAAATAGTCGCCTTGTAAGTAGTTAGGCTGATCGTAATGTTGCATATTAATGCTTAAGTTACTTACCCAGTCTATTAAGCGCGATTGTTCTTGGTTATCGAAGGCAATTTGCAATAGCTTCTTTTTATCTTGGTATAAGCGCGGTAGCTGTTCAATATTGTTATTAATGAGGCAAATATACTCAAAGATCATTTCAATAATATCTTCAAAGTATTCAATACCTTCATCCGTTAGTGCCATACTAATATTAAAGTCTTTAAAATTACTGCCATTAATGCCACCCCCGGCAGAAAGTGCATTTATCCAGCCTTGCTGTTTTAAAATAGAGTATAACGAGCCCGCACCTTCATAACCGAGTAAGTGTGCAATAAAGCTCACTGTTTTGTGACGATAAAAGTCATCAATATTAGGCATTGCAAAGCTCACTATAAGCTTTTGCATATGCTTATGAGGCTCAATGTGCAGCAGTTTTCCTAGGTCTTGCGCTCGGTATAGCGGCGCACTAATTGCGGGTTTTGGTTGCTTGGCGTTACCACAAACCGCAGTAAAGTATTGTTTTGTCCATGCTTGGAGAGTGTCGAGCTCCTCATTAGCGCATATGACCAAAGTCATGTATTGAGCTTGATAAAACTGCTTAAAAAAGTCTCTTAGCTCGTCGCTAATGCAGCGCTCTCTGTCAGCTAATGTTTGTAAATTACCCACCGAAAATTTAGCAAAAGGGTGAGCCGGATTAACCGTTTCTTTATGTACTTGGTATATACGACGGCCGTCGTCTTTAATTTTTAATTTAAATTCTGCTTCTATCGCGTTACGTTCTTTTTCTGTTTCTGCAGCATTTAATAATGGCGCAATAAAAAACCGGCTAAATTGCTTTAGCGCATGTTCAAATTCTTGATTATTAATGTCAAAAAAGTAGCACGTGTGCTCAGTTCCGGTCCAGGCATTGGTATTGCCGCCCGCTTGTGATACAAAATTATTAAAGCTACCTGAGTCAGGAAATTGATCTGTGCCTAAAAATAGCATGTGCTCTAAAAAGTGTGCTAAGCCTTGTCTATCAACAGGGTCGTCAAAATGTCCAGCATTAACAGCCATAGACGCAGCGGCTTTTGTTGCATCTTTATCTTGCACTAAGAGTACTTTTAGACCATTGTCCAGTGTTACAGCGCGGTAGGCTCTGTTATCATTGCGACTGATATTCAAATGATGCTCCTGAAACTAAATGTTTACTTGTTAACAACAGATGATAACTTCAGGACAGAGAAATACAGCGATAAGATTTACCTGAATATCATGACAGAACTATTTAAGAAAAAAATAGTGTTACCTTGTTAATATAGCGGAAGAACGGGCAAATTGGCTACTGTTTTATATTCTTTAATTGGTTGATTTATTATGAAAACAATCTTAATAATGCGCCACGGCGAAGCAACGCCAATGCAGGCCGATGATGCAGCGAGACAGTTAACCCAAAAGGGTCATATTGAAGCTGAAAAAATGGGTCTGTGGCTGGCAAAAAACTATGCACCCGATGCGCTGTTAGTTAGTCCTTACATTAGAGCTCAACAAACAGCAAAAGGGGTTGCTAAAAATAACACGTTTAAATTTAGCGAAACCTGCAAAGACATTATACCTGAAGGTAAACCGCAAATTGCAGCCGATTACATCGAAACGTTAATAGCGGCGCACCCTGCGTGCAATACTTGGCTAGTAGTGGCGCACATGCCCATAGTAAGTTATTTGGTTGATCAGTTATGTGTGGGCCATATGCCTATTTTTAATACCGGTGCAGTTGCCGTAATTAATTATAATGAGCAAACCCAGCGCAGCGAATACCTTAGCATTCATGCTCCGGGTAACGTGTAATGCAATGAGTTAGCTGATTAGCTAATAGCAAGGCTCTATAATAAAAATGCCAGCCAAAGCGTAAAGCTTATACCACTTAAAACGGTCGACATAACCACAGTGCTGGCAAGCGTTGCTTGGTGCTGTTTTATTTGATTAGCAATAAGGTAGGCATTAACACCTAAAGGCGATGCGCTTAATAATATAAGTACGTTGAGTAGTTGCGCCTCTAGCATAAACACAAATCGGCCTAACAATAATACTAAGCAGGGCAGTAATACTAGCTTTAATAATGTGGCGATTAGCGCGGGTTGCCAGTTTTGGCTTATTTTATAAAATGCTAGATTAGCTCCCAACACAAATAGTGCGCAGCCAATAGCGGGTTGTGAGAGTAAATCTAAGCCATTAATAATATCCAGTGGCAATGTAAGGCCTAAAACATTAGCCAATAACCCTAGGCTAATGCTAAGTACCACAGGGTTTAACAGCATGTTTTTGGCAAATTGTTGCCACGAAAACGCACTTTTTTCGCTTTTGGCACTCACTAAAAAGGTGAGAGTAAATAACAATGCACTATGAAAAGTGATAATCATAAATACTATACCAATCATTTCACGGCCAATTGCTGCAATAATGATTGGTAAGCCAACCAGTACGGTATTTGAATAGCTACTACCAAGAGCAAATACGCTATGGCGTTGATAATCACTGTGCTTAGTAATTAAAAATCGGTCTATTAAAGCGCCAATTATAAAAACACCCACAACCGCAATATAAAAACTTAAAAAGCCATTTAAGCTCACACTACTGTGTAAGTTAGCTTGCGCCATATTTAAAAATAAAAAAGCGGGAATACTAATATAAAAGGTAAATTTACTAATACCAGTTATATGTTGTTGTTCTAAAAATTGTGACTTAGTGCTAATAAAACCAGCAGTAACAATAAATACCAGCGGAAATATAATTGAAAAAATAGACACTAATATCGCCTTAAATAGTATTTAACCAGAGCTGTGGTTATTTAACGCCTAAACTCATCACTTTGCGGTAAATTAATTAAAATAAGTACAGCGCCTTTACCACCATATTCAAGCGGTGCTTGGTGCATTGCAATTACGTCAGGGTGTTGTACTAAATACTGCGGTACTTTGTGCCTGAGTATATGCCCACCAATGCCATGAATTATGCATGCACAATAGTAATGTTTCTTTTTGCATTCGTGGATCAAACCAGCTAGCTCATCTTTTGCAGACTCTTTATTTAAGCCATGCAAATCTAGGGTTAAATCTGGAACAAAGTCACCACGGCGTAGTTGCTTAGCTAAAAAGCGGTCTTGGCCATCTTGTACATAATTAACCGTACCATTGGTATCAATATCAGGTATATATTCATCCGAAAAGAAGAATTCTGACTGTTGTTGCTTTTTTTGCTGGGCAAACTGCTTTGCTTGTGACACTTTAGGCTTATTAGTAAAGCGGTGAGTGTCTTGTTTAAAAACGCGCGCACCAGTGATACTTTGACGAAACATGTCAATGTCATCATTGCTAATTGGGCTGTTTGAATAAGGATCTTTTTTCATAGCGGCAGTCTAAACAAAAAAAGGGTAAAAATCGAGATAAAAGGCGTTACAATAGGGCAATCGGGAGGCGATTGTGGCCTCGATTGAATTAATAATTTTGAAAGTAGCAGGCAGGCAATACACATGAGTGAATTACAAATAGAAGAAGCAACGCTAGAAGAAGCTGTAGCAGAACTTTCAACCTTACACGACTGGTTACGTTGGACTACAAGCCAATTTGCCAGCAGTGGTATTTTTTTTGGTCACGGTACTGATAATGCGTGGGACGAAGCGGTAAATTTATTATTACCCGCATTAAGCTTACCAATAGATGCGCCGAAAGAATTAATGCATGCGCGTTTAACGAGTACAGAAAAAAACAGCTTAGCGGGCTTAATTGCTGAGCGTATTAACGATTTTACCCCAGTGCCGTATTTAACCAACATTGCTTGGTTTGCGAATATGCCATTTTATGTAGACGAGCGCGTGCTTATTCCACGTTCGCCATTTGCAGAGTTAATTAATAACCGCTTTACCCCTTGGCTTGAAGAGCCTGAGTCGGTTAAGCGTATTTTAGATTTATGTACGGGTTCTGGTTGTATCGCGATTGCACTTGCACAAGCGTTTGAAAATGCGCAGGTAGATGCGGTTGATATTTCTTATGAAGCCTTAGAAGTAGCCGACATAAATATTACAGACTACCAGTTAAGTGAACGAGTATTGCCAATTCAGTCAGATGTGTTTAGTGGTGTACCAGGGCAAACATACGACCTGATCATAGCTAACCCGCCGTACGTTGATGCTGAGGACATGGCCGACTTACCGCGTGAGTTTCATCATGAACCAGAACTTGGTTTGGCTTCAGGCCACGACGGCCTAGACGTAACCCGCACTATATTAAGCGAAGCAAGTAAGCACCTTACTGCAAACGGCTTGTTGTTTGTAGAGGTAGGTAACTCTATGGTACATATGGATGCATTGTATCCGGGTGCGCCATTTGAATGGGTTGAGTTTGAACAAGGTGGTTTAGGTGTGTTTGTTATTAGCAAACAGCAACTTGATGAGTATTTTGCACAATAAAAATCAATATCATTTATAGAATATGTATTTGAATATAAATTGATATAAGTAAATAGCCGAGTGTAAAGCTCGGCTATTGGTAGTCATTAGGAATGAGGAAAAGTAATGGCAGGTAATAGCATTGGACAGTTATTTAAAGTGTCTACTTTTGGTGAGAGCCACGGCGTTGCATTAGGCGGCGTTGTTGATGGTACACCAGCAGGTCTTGAAATCACCGAGGCCGACCTACAAATAGATTTAGACCGTCGTAAACCGGGGCAAAGTCGTTATACCACGCAGCGCCGTGAAGACGATCAGATAAAAATTCTTTCAGGCGTATTTGAAGGTAAAACCACAGGTACTAGCATAGGTTTACTTATTGAAAACACCGATCAACGCTCAAAAGATTACGGCAAAATTAAAGATGTGTTTCGCCCAGGTCATGGCGATTACACCTATTGGCATAAATACGGCCTGCGCGATTATCGCGGTGGTGGTCGCTCATCAGCGCGCGAAACGGCAATTCGTGTTGCTGCGGGCTCTATTGCTAAAAAATATTTAAAACAATTTCATGGTATCGAAATAAAAGCCTGCTTAAGTCAGTTAGGGCCAATTAAAGCAGACGTTTTTGATTGGAACGAAGTTGAAAACAACTTATTCTTTTTTCCTGATGTGAGCAAGTTAGAAGCGCTTGATGAATATATGCGCGGCCTTAAAAAGCAAGGTGACTCAGTAGGCGCAAAAGTAAAAGTAGTGGCAAGTAATGTACCTGTAGGCCTTGGTGAGCCAGTATTTGACCGCCTTGACGCTGAACTTGCGCATTCATTAATGAGCATTAACGCGGTTAAAGGTGTTGAAATTGGCGACGGCTTTGATGTAATTGAGCAAAAAGGCTCAGAGCATCGCGATGAACTCACACCTAATGGTTTTACTTCAAACCATGCGGGCGGTGTATTAGCCGGTATTTCTACGGGGCAAGATATTATTGCTTCTATTGCGCTAAAACCTACCTCAAGCATTACCATACCGGGTAACAGTATAAATACTGAAAACGAAGCGGTTGAGATGATCACCAAAGGTCGTCACGATCCGTGTGTAGGTATTCGTGCTGTGCCAATTGCTGAGGCGATGATGGCCATTACTTTAATGGATCATTTGCTACGTCAACGTGGACAAAACCCACATGTACACCACGAGCATGGGCCGATACCCGGTTCGGTATAATTAGAGTTACATTAAGTAGATAATAAAAACGCGGGCGATCCGCGTTTTTTGTATTTGTTTATCAGTGCAAGTTCAACTTTTTAACTAAAGTTAATTAAACAGGTTTGAGGGAGCTAAATGTGACAATGACAAATAACGTAAAGGCTCAGCAACAAGCTGTACTGAAAAGGCTGGAGCGATTTAGCTTCATTACCGACAGCAGTTTAAAAATTCCTTTTACTAATTTTAAAGTTGGTGCCGATGCGATTATTGGTTTATTGCCTGTTGCCGGTGATATGGCCGGTTTTATTTTATCTGCTTATGTATTAATTGAAGCGCAGCGCTTAGGTGTTAGTTGGACTATAAAACTACGTATATTAGCTAATATGCTTATCGACTTTGTGGGCGGTTTACTACCCATAGTAGGCGATATTTTTGATGCTTACTTTAAAGCAAACACCCGAAACACCCAGCTGCTAAAAAAATACTTAGCGCAGCAAAAGTAATAAAGCAATTTAGCTTTTACCCTTGTTAAAAAAGTATTCTGCAATAACCTGCTTTTGTTGACCAAACTGATCTGAAATTCCTATACCTACACCTATTATTTGCCCCTGTGCTTTAGGTGGGTTAGCCTGTATTTGTTTATTTATAACAGCCAGTTGAGGGCTTTTTTCGTTAGCTAACAATGTTAAATGTGGCTGAAAGTTTTGAAAAACATTAGGGCTGCCGTAGCGCTTAAATGCAGTTAACTTGTTGGGGTAGTTTTTAACCCAAGTAGGCACTGCAGCATTTCGCTCGCGCAGCGGTTCAATGGCAAGTGTTACCTCGTCAGATAGTCTTTGTAATTGGCGCGACGGCTGTAAATTAATAAAGGCCCAATTACTTTGCGTTACGCTAAAGCCTTCAGCGGTTATGGGAAAAGGCTGTTGTTGCGTTATGATGTTTTTTACCGCAAGTTTAATTGCCTCCTCTGTACCGTGTGCAAAGTCAGTTAAATATAAAGTAGCGTGTACCGGCATGCCTTTATCGTAAAAGCTAACCATACCCGCTTGTTTTAATGCATCACTGGTTTGCGCCATTAAAGTAATGATTGGTTGCGAAGGAATAGCAAACACATTAATACTGATGTTTTTTGCAACAGCAGGCAGTGATACACCCAAAAGCCCAAGCAGGGCAATAAATAAAAATTTAACCTTTTTTATACTCATTAGTTTAAACATAATTTTAGTATTTCATTAAGCAGCTCTGTCGTTATAGTGATGGTAAGGGTTATTGCTCAAGCAGTAAATACGCCAAACAGTATAAATACCAGCTATTTGGCAGCACCTTGTATAGCTATTATTAGCAAGCCCCATGGGCTTTATAAAACGCAGCTATACCCAAGTGTTAACTCGCTATCCAATTTTTTACATTCGCAGCGAAAGCCCGTACAATTCACCTCGTTTTTAGCGTGCACATTTTTAATATAATGGGCAGTAAGCCCTATATTCAGAGTAAGTAATTAAACTTTTATGCATAAAATTGCTGATTTAATTTCTATTTTTGCAGCCACTTTTGACCAAAGCTATAATACGCGGCTGGTTAAAGGCGAGCACGAACCTATTTATATTCCTAGCTGTGATAAAACGCCGTATCACCAAATTGTGTTTGCTCATGGTTTTTACGCCAGTGCCCTGCACGAAATTGCACATTGGCTGGTGGCGGGAGATAAGCGCCGTTTACTTGAAGATTACGGCTATTGGTATTGCCCCGACGGCCGCGATAAGCAAAAACAAGCCGAATTTGAAAATGTAGAAATAAAACCGCAAGCCATTGAGTGGCTATTGAGTACCGCCGCAGGTTTTGAATTTAATGTGTCGGTAGATAATTTAAATGGCGAGCAAACGTGTCGTTTTGATTTTCAGCAGCGAGTACACCAACAAGTTTTAACACTTATTAATAACGGTTTTAACTCCCGTACCGAGGCATTGCTAAAAGCACTAAGCCATTTTTATAATACGCCATGGCCAATGAGTGCACAGCAATTTAATTGGCAACATCCCAAGGAGCTCAAGGATGCAGTTTAAGTTAGGTTTAATTATAAACCCGCTAGCGGGTTTAGGCGGCACTGTAGCGTTAAAAGGTAGCGATGGCGCAGCAACTGCAGCCAAAGCGCTAGCACTTGGCGCTCAGCCTAAAGCTAATAGTCGTACAAAAGCCGCACTTGAAGTATTACTGCCTTATAAAAACCAATTAACTATTTATACAGTAAATGGCGATATGGGCGAGCACTGTGCTAAAGCACTCGGCTTTAAGGTGCAAGTAATATATAACAGCAATGCTATAACCACAGCCAACGACACAGAGCAGGCTGTAAAAGCACTTAAAGAGCTAGGTGTAGATTTAGTTTTATTTGCTGGAGGCGACGGCACAGCGCGTAATATTTGCCATGCTGTTGAGGACACAATACCCGTACTGGGTATTCCTGCTGGCTGCAAAATACACTCAGGGGTATATGCAATCACGCCAAAAGCAGCAGGGCGTGTAGTCGAAATGCTGGTAAAAGGCGATTTAGTTACCTTAGGTGACGCCGATGTAATGGACATTGACGAAGAGGCATTTAGACAAGGCACAGTTAAAGCTAAACGTTATGGCGAAATGCAAGTACCAAGCGAAGTGCGTTACATGCAAGCGGTTAAAAATGGCGGTAAAGAAACCGACGAGTTAGTGCTTGTAGATATTGCCGCCTATGTGGTGAGTGAAATGGATGAGGACACTTTTTACATTATGGGCAGTGGCTCAACCGTTGCTGCAGTAATGGAAGAAATGGGGTTAGAAAATACACTTTTAGGTGTCGATTTAGTTAAAGATCAAACCCTTATAGCGCAAGACCTAACCGCAGTGCAATTACTTGAGCATACGCAAGGTCAAAAAACTAAATTAGTGATCACCTTAATTGGCGGCCAAGGACATATTTTTGGTCGTGGTAATCAACAGCTTAGCCCCGCGCTTATTCGCGCTATTGGCACCAATAACATTATAGTAGTAGCTACAAAAACAAAATTGCAGGCTTTAAATGGCCGCCCACTTATTTGTGACACCGGCGATAGCAGTTTAGATGATGAACTAACCGGTTATATTAAAGTTACATGCGGATTTAACGACCACATTATGTATGCAGTCGGGTATTAATACCCATTGCAAAACCAGGAGACAGAATAAATGAGTTTAGTAAACTATATTGATGCAGCCCAACACTATTTTGATGATTTAGTGATTAAAGCCACCGATGATGAATTATTTGCAGGAGGCTATTTGCGAGGTCACTTTGACTTAGCAGTAGGGTATGCGCAAGTAGAAAAGCTAACTATTAGCACAGATGAACTTAACGAAACCGTAGAGCAAAGCTTAGTGAAAGCTTATCATAATGGTGAACTTAATGAAGATGACAAAATCCTTGTTGCTCGTTTGTGGGAAGAAGTAAAAGCATTGGCTTGAGTAAACCTAGGCAAAAACTAATTTAAACGCGATACGCTACTGGCTTATCGCGTTTTTTTGTTTAAAAGTATTGATATGAGGGAGTTAGCCTCAGGTTAATTTACTGTTGTGTAAAGATAGGATATGGTTATTGAAAATATGATTTAGAGAGCTTTAAAGAATGAATAATAACCAAAGTGCAGTGCCAACTGGTTTAATTGCACGATTTTTAAATTTTGTTGAACGGGTAGGTAATAAGCTTCCTGATCCGGCCATTATATTTTTGTTTGCCATGTTACTAATTTGGTTTTTGTCGTGGTGGTTTTCAGGCGTAAGCTTTGATGCAATAGATCCACGTACCGGCGAAGCCATTATTATCAATAATATGCTAGCAAGTGATTCGCTCGCCACCTTTTTATCCTCTATGGTAAAAACCTTTACCGGCTTTGCACCCTTAGGCGTAGTGTTAGTGGCTATGTTAGGTGTGGGGGTTGCAGAGCATTCGGGCTTTATTAATACCGGCCTTAAGTTAATGCTTAAAGTGACGCCTAAAAAGTTATTAACGCCTTCAATTATTTTAGTGGCCATTGTAAGCCATACCGCAACTGATGCAGGTTATGTATTAGTTATTCCACTAGCTGGGGTTATATTTTATGCTGCAGGGCGCCATCCGCTTGCGGGTATTGCTGCTGCATTTGCTGGTGTGAGTGGTGGTTTTGGGGCTAACTTTATTCCATCGGGTATCGACCCATTGCTACAAAGTTTTACCCAAAGTGCGGCGCAAATAATTAATCCTGCAATGACAATTAACCCGTTAAATAACTGGGCATTTGCTTCAGCATCTAGCTTATTTATAGTGGCATTAGGCTGGTATATTACCGATAAAATTATAGAACCACGTTTACAAAAAACCGCAGTAGATGGCGCTAAAGAAGATTTACCCGTATTTGAAGATGCCCGCAGTGATGAAAAACGTGCATTTATAATTGCCAGTTCAGTTATGGTTGCAGGCCTTGCGTTACTTGCTTATGTATCGGCAGATAGTAACTCGGCAATGCGCAGCAGCGATGGCTCGTTAACTAATTTTAGCTCGCCATTAATGCAATCTATCGTACCGTTAATCTTTTTATTATTTTGGATACCCGGCGCGGTTTACGGCTTTACCGTAGGCACCTTCAAAACCTCTAAAGACATGATAGATGCCATGAGTAAAGCGATGAGCGGCATGGCATATTATATTGTAATGGCATTTTTCTGTTCGTTATTTATTGCCGCATTTAGTAAATCAAACTTAGGTGCATTGCTAGCAATCGAAGGCGCGCAGTTATTAAAAGCAATGCAGTTGCCAAGTGCAGTAACGGTTGTGGGAATTATCTTTTTAACCGGCTTTGTTAACTTATTTGTAGGTTCAAGTTCAGCAAAATGGGCATTACTTGGCCCCATATTTGTACCTATGCTAATGCAACTTGGTATTTCGCCAGACTTAACTCAAGCGGCTTATCGTGTTGGTGACTCAAGCTCTAATATTATTACACCGTTAATGCCCTATTTCCCATTAGTGGTGGTGTACTGTCAAAAGTATGTGAAAGGCACCGGCATAGGCACTTTAATTGCTATTATGCTACCGTACTCAATCGCCTTTATGATTGGCTGGAGTATCTTTTTATTAGGTTACTGGGCACTTGGTATCCCACTAGGGCTTGATGCCAGCTACGTTTACCCAGCGCTAGCGCCTTAACGTAAAACAAATAGGTAATATAGTAAAAGCCTCATCATGAAATTGGTGGGGCTTTTTTGTGTTAAGAGATCAGATTTAACCGTAGGGCAAACACTGTACCCCGAATAAAGTAATCTTAATAAAAGTAATGCCAATAAAAGTTACTATGGCATTGCCTTCCTCATTTACAGCTCTTTGTTTAAATGCTTTTAAGTGAGTTATTCACCAAGAGGATAGGAGACGCTGCGCTTTAGAGAAGTAATAGAGCAGTGCAGATAAGAAAGGGGTGTGCAGGCGAGAATTTAGCTGTGAGGTGGAAATAAAATATCGTGTTTATTTTCTCAGGGGAATATTATTTTCTGCCTAGAGCCTAGAGCCTAGAGCCTAGAGCCTAGAGCCTAGAGCCTAGAGCCTAGAGCCTAGAGCTTTATTTTAGGCACAAAAAAACCTTGCTCACTTACGTGGCAAGGTTTTTATTAAAGAGTCGTTGCTTATTTCGGCGTTGTAAAGCTTACTGGGCGACGTTCTTTACGAGGACCGCTGCGCTTATCACCGCGTGCGCTGTCATCTTTATTAAAGCTGCGTTTTTCGCCGCCAGCTGGACGCTCAGAGCGTTCGCCACGTGGCTCAGCAGGACCTTGATCAGCAGTGATTGTTAAGCCCATAGGACGTTTACAAATAAACACTTTTTGGAAATGATCAAGTACATCTTTAGGCATGTTTTTCGGTAATTGAACCGTGCTGTGATTATCGTGTAGACGAATATCACCAATAAACTTGCTTGAAATGTCAGCTTCGTTAGCAATAGCGCCAACAATGTTCTTAACCTGAACACCATGTTCACGACCTACTTCGATACGGTATGTATCCATAGGACCTGCATCACGGCTGTTACGCTCACGAGGCTTACGTTCAGCGCGCTCGCCACCACGTTCACCGCCACGTTCGTTACGACGACCACGATCACCACGGTCATTGCTACGTGGGTTACGATCATTGCGCTCGTTACGTTCGCGAGGTTGAATCTTAACTTCTTCAACCTTAATTGGTGATTGTTGCTGTGCTAAACACAGTAACGCACCAGCAAGGTCTTCAGCAGAAAGTTCAAGCTTTTGAGCCATGTTTGCTGCTACTTCATTAAAGAAAGTAATATCTTTGTTTTCAAGAGCAAGTGTTAACTTGGCTTGTAACGCTTCGATACGTTTTTCTTCAACAATTTTAGCTGTTGGTAATTCAACTTGTGCAATATCTGAATTCGTATGACGAATGATATTTTTAAGTAAATAACGTTCGTTATGTTTTACGAATAAGATTGCTTTACCAGTACGACCAGCACGACCTGTACGGCCGATACGGTGAACGTAGGCTTCAGAATCTTGTGGAATATCGTAGTTGATAACTAAACTTAAACGGTCAACATCTAGACCACGTGCCGCTACGTCTGTTGCAATAACAACATTTAGCATGCCGCTTTTTAAGCGCTCTACTGTGCGTTCACGTGCTTGCTGGTTCATGTCACCGTTAAGTGGAGCGGCAGAGAAACCTTCGCGCTCTAATAATTCAGCAAGTTGTACTGTATCGTTACGCGTACGTACGAAAACAATAGCGCCTTCATATTGCTCAGCTTCTAAAAAGCGAACAATGGCTTTATTTTTATGAATGCTTGCATTCCAAAACACTTGCTCTACTGATGATACAGTTGAGTTACGCGCAGAGATATGAACCTGTTCAGGATTGTTCATATACTTGCTGCTGATGTTTTGAATTTGCTTAGGCATGGTCGCAGAGAAAAGACATGTTTGCTTTTCGCGCGGTGTTTTTTCCATGATGCTTTCTACATCATCGATAAAGCCCATACGTAACATTTCATCGGCTTCATCAAGTACAAGTGCTTGTAGAGCATCAAACTTGATAGTGCCACGGTTAATATGATCGATTAAGCGACCTGGAGTAGCTACGATAACTTGCGCGCCACGACGAAGTGCACTTAGTTGGATACTGTAGCTTTGGCCACCATAAAGTGCCAATACTTCAATACCACGAACATGTTTAGCATATTGTTCAAATGCCTCAGCAACTTGGATCGCAAGCTCACGGGTTGGTGTGAGTACAAGGATCTGTGGCTGTTTCACAGACGGGTCAATATTATTTAATAGTGGTAGTGCAAATGCTGCGGTTTTACCTGTACCCGTTTGAGCTAGTCCCAGTACGTCCTTTCTTTCTAGCAATAACGGTATACATTGAGCTTGGATTTCAGATGGTGTCTTGTAACCCAACTCTTCAACTGCCTTCAAAATTGCAGGAGAAAGATTTAGAGATTCAAACGTGACTGGTTCTGACATTAATACGCCTCAACGAATTTAAAGAGGCGCGCATTATAAAGGATAAATGCGGTAAATGCTTGTAGAAATTACAACTAATTTATAGGTGATTGATGTTGGTCGAAATTTAACCAGTTAAGTAACTAGATTACTTAACTGGTTAACATATTTGATACAGAACTTATTGATAAAGTCCAAGATTCTCTTTGGCGTAGGCCTCAAACTCTGTAAAACCACCAATGTGTTTTTGGTCTACAAAGATTTGCGGCACTGTTGGGCAAGGTTTGCCGGCAGACTTTTCAAGATCTTCTTTACTTATGCCTTCTTTAATAATGTCGATATAGCGAAATTTAAAATCATCACGTTCATTTGATAGTTGTTCTGCTACGTCTTTAGCACGAACACAAAATGGGCAGCCTTCACGACCAAAAATTACAGTTAACATAGTGAACTCCTCAATTAAATTGCTACTAGTGTAACCAATTGAGTTAAATATTAAAGAGCAAACAAGCGATTAAGCTGTTCGCTTTTATTGATATGCCTTAGGGATCAGCGTTTTTAAATAATCGCTACTGTTATTGGGCGCTTAATGTGGTGTTAAAAGTAAAATAAATAATTTTTTGAAAAATCATCTTGAAAACAATTTTGCAGTCCATATATAGATAAGTAGAGGACGCCTGATGGGTCCTTGTTAAACAGAAGTAATTGAAATTTATATTATTAATTAAACTTCATTTGTGTTTGTTCACTAGAAAAGCACAACTGAAATATCGCTTAAATATGAGGATATTATTATGCGTACAGTAGATTTATCACCCCTTTATCGTTCATTCATCGGTTTCGATCATTTAGCGTCTTTAATGGATGCGGCAGCGAGTTCAGATAAGCAGCCAAGCTTTCCTCCTTACAATATCGAAGCGCTCGATAAAGACAAATATAGAATCACTATGGCGGTTGCTGGTTTTAGCAATAGCGAACTGACAATCGAGTCAGAAAATAACACCCTAAAAGTTAGCGGGGTTAAACAAAGTAAAGACGATAGTAAAGAGCGTAAATTTATTCACCAAGGCATTGCAGATCGCAATTTTGAGCGTAAGTTTCAGTTAGGAGA
Source organism: Pseudoalteromonas sp. K222D (assembly GCF_017653575.1). Taxonomy (NCBI): domain Bacteria; kingdom Pseudomonadati; phylum Pseudomonadota; class Gammaproteobacteria; order Alteromonadales; family Pseudoalteromonadaceae; genus Pseudoalteromonas; species Pseudoalteromonas sp. K222D. The sequence continues at coordinate 25,688 of NZ_JAGGDL010000007.1, read as the reverse complement.
TCATGTAAGAGTTATCGCTGCTGATTTAGCCCATGGTTTACTCAGCATAGATTTACAACGTGAAATACCTGAAGCGTTAAAACCGCGCAAAATAGCAATCGGTGGCAATGATTTGCTCGAAGATAAGTAATTCACTTTAAATATTTTCCACTGTTTTAGCCGCCTCGCTTGAGGCGGTATTTTTACCATTGTAATTTATGTTTAACGACCTTGTTGTGTATTTTAAAAGAGTAAATTTAAAAAATTATTTGTTATTTGCTTGAAAACAATTTTAACGTCCATATATAGATAAGTAGAGGACGCCTGATGGGTCCTTGTTAAACAGAAGTAATTGAAATTTATATTATTAATTAAACTTCATTTGTGTTTGTTCATTAGAAAAACACAACTGAAATATCGCTTAAATATGAGGATATTATTATGCGTACAGTAGATTTATCACCCCTTTATCGTTCATTCATCGGTTTCGATCATTTAGCGTCTTTAATGGATGCGGCAGCGAGTTCAGATAAGCAGCCAAGCTTTCCTCCTTACAATATCGAAGCGCTCGATAAAGACAAATACCGAATTACTATGGCAGTTGCTGGTTTTAGCGAAAGCGAGCTGAGCATAGAGTCAGAAAACAACACACTTGTTGTTGCGGGTATTAAAACGGGTAAAGAGCAAGCCAGTGAGCGTAAATTTATTCATCAAGGTATTGCAGAGCGCAACTTTGAGCGTAAATTTCAGCTGGGGGATCACGTAAAAGTACTTGGTGCCGATTTAGCAAATGGCTTATTGAGCATTAACCTTGAACGCGAAATACCAGAAGCACTTAAGCCACGCAAAATTGAAATAGGCAGTGGTAGCCTTATAGAAGGCAAGTAATTTAAATAAGCTTAGTTTTTGATTATCCCCGTAAAGCCGCTTTTTAGCGGCTTTTTGCTGTCCTGATAAGAAGTTAAAAGTTACAGGCTTGCTATATTATTCAAATAGTAAGTGGCTTGCTGTAATGTACTTTGTTGTAACGTATTCTCTTGTTTATCCCAGTTTTTATACACCATACCAATGCGTGGGTTTTTTTCTAACTTTGCTCTGTGCGTGTGCATAAAATGCCAGTAAAGGCTATTAAACGGGCAGGCGTCATCACCCACTTTTTGTTTTACTTTATAGTGGCAGTTTTTGCAGTAGTCGCTCATTTTATTAATATAGTTACCGCTTGCCGCATAGGGTTTGGTGGCAATAATTCCGTCATCGGCAAATTGGCTCATACCCCGAGTATTGGGCATTTCTACCCATTCAATAGCATCTATATAAACACCCAAATACCAAGCATCAACGTCATCTGGGTTTATAGCCGTTAATAAACAAAAATTACCTATAACCATGAGGCGCTGAATATGATGGGCGTATGCAGTAGTTAAGCTTTCACAGAGCGCATGGTGCATGCAGTTCATTTTAGTTTTAGCATGCCAAAAATACGGCGGTAATGTATTTTTGGCTTTAAGCTGATTTTTAGTTGCGTAATCTGGCATGTTAATCCAGTAAATTGCGCGTACGTACTCTCTCCAGCCCAATATTTGCCTAACAAATCCCTCTACTTGAGCAATAGAAATATCATTAGGACGTTGTTCGTACTGGGCTATTACGCGCTTTATTACAAACAGTGGGTGTATTAACTTTGCATTTAAAGCAAACGATAAGCGGATATGGTACAGGCTACTGTTATGTTTACTTTGCTCTGTCATTGCATCTTGAAACTGGCCAAAATGAGGCAGTAAATACAAACAAAAATAATCTAAGCAGCTAATGGCTTGTTTTCGGGTTGTGGGCCAAGGAAGTTGCTCTGCGGCTTTACCAAAGTAGCTAACATTATGTTTATTTAAACGCGCAATTATAGCGCTTACATCGTTATTAAATAATTTAGGTGGCGGGATTTGTGCTAAGTCGGCGGCTGAAAATTTATTTCTGTTATTACTATCAAAGTTCCACTTTCCACCGTGTGGTTTGTTGCTATCCATTAATATATTAAATTGTTTGCGCATTGCGCGATAAAAATGCTCCATTGTTATGTGTTTATCTTTTATAAAGCGGTGTTTTATTTCCTCAAAGGGCAGTAAAAAATGCTCGCTGTCAACACTGCTAACCGTTAATGGGCTGGTGTTTGCAAAGTGGGCTAACTGGTTTTTTAATCTATATTCGTCTGGGTATTGGTACTCAATAGTATTGCATTGATGTTGCGCTGCTATACGGGTAAGCAATGCGGGTAAATCTTCATCATTACAGGTTTCGTTTAATGTTAAATGCAGTACATTAAATCCGGCTTGGTTTAATGCTGTTGCAAAGTTTTCCATAGCGCAAAAAAATGCACAGATTTTTTGAATATGGTGCTTAACATAGCTGGTTTCTTGTTTTAGCTCTGCAATAACATACAAGGTATTGGTTTTTTTATCTTTATACCATGAGTGAGCAGGGTTGAGCTGATCGCCCAAAATGAGTCTAAGAGTATTAAAGTGTGTCATGCCTAAGCCAAATAAATTTAATACGCAAAATTATTACATCAAGATCGCTTACTTTATAAAAACATAGATTTAAAAATTCCTAAATTTGGATAATAAGTGCAAAAATTAACAAAATTAAATAATTACGCGTTAAATTATAAACACGCTATTTGGTGTCACTTTTTTTATAAACTTATTACTTATTATGGTTGCTAATTACGGCGTACATACTTATAATACCCGCCATTGTTTAGTATGTTGAAAGATATTACTAACAGCGATATTAAATTATTAAGTTTAGTATCTATTGGCGCGGGATGGAGCAGTCTGGTAGCTCGTCGGGCTCATAACCCGAAGGTCGTCGGTTCAAATCCGGCTCCCGCAACCAATCATAATAGTGGGTTTAATCTTACTAATTTATATCGCGCATTCTAAGTAATGCGCGTTTTGCGTTTAAGCTACTGTAGTTTAATTTAGTCAGATTTTTGACTCGCAACCAAGCTTGGCCCTAGGCCACACAGTTTTGTGCTTTTTGGTGTGACGCCCCGCTTGGTTCGGGGCGTTGTTGTATCTGCACTGTTTGATTTGTGACATGGTGATCAAATCAAAATTTAAACTCAATATTTTAGGGCTATAAGCCCTTTTTTTGTTTGTATGGAGGATTTTCGTGACAAAACTTGAACAAGATTTAGTAGCTATGTTAACGCCAGCGGTAGAAATGTTAGGTTTTGAATTACATGGTCTTGAGTTTGTACAAGCGGGTCGCCATTCTACCTTAAGAGTTTATATTACTCATGAGGCTGGGATCTCAGTTGATAATTGTGCAGATGCGAGTCGCCAAATAAGTGCGATTTTAGATGTCGAAGACCCAATTACAAATGAATATGATTTGGAAGTATCGTCTCCTGGTGTTGATCGTCTATTATTCAAACAAGATCACTACGAGCAGGCGCAAGGAGAGGAAGTACAATTACGTACTAAACTTCCACAAGACGGTCGTCGTAATTTTAAAGGCGATTTAATAGCAGTTACTAGCGATATGATTACACTATCTAGTGATGGTACAGAGCATTTAATTATGCTTAGCAACATTGAGCGTGCGAACATAATTGCAAAGTTTTAATTCGAGCGCAAAGGAATAGGGCAAGCGAGGCATAACCCATGGCAAAAGAGATATTATTGGTTGCTGAAGCCGTCTCCAATGAGAAAGCGGTTCCAAAAGAAAAGATTTTTGAAGCTTTAGAGTTCGCTCTAGCAACAGCAACAAAGAAAAAGCACGGTGGTGACATCGACGTACGTGTAGCAATTGACCGTAAAACAGGTGACTACGATACTTACCGTCGCTGGCAGATTGCTGCAGTATTAGAAGATGGGTCTTTAGAGAACCCATACAGCGAAATTACCCTAGAAGCAGCGCAAGTTGAAGAACCTGACTTGCAAATGGGTGACTTCGTTGAAGAGCAAATTGACTCAATTAAATTTGACCGTATTACAACCCAAATGGCTAAGCAAGTTATCGTACAAAAAGTACGTGAAGCTGAGCGTGCTTTAGTTGTAGAAGAATACAAAAGTAAAGAAGGTGAGTTAGTAACGGGTGTGGTTAAAAAAGCCACTCGTGACGCGATCGTTCTTGATTTAGGTAATAATGCTGAAGCGGTAATTTACCGTGACGACATGCTACCGCGTGAAAACTTCCGCCCAGGCGATCGTATTCGCGGTCTTCTATACGAAGTTAAGCCAGAAGCACGTGGCGCACAATTATTTGTAACGCGTTCTAAGCCTGAAATGCTAATGGAATTGTTCCGCATTGAGGTGCCAGAAATCGGCGAAGAAATGATTGAATTACGTGCCGCTGCACGTGATCCAGGTTCGCGCGCTAAAATTGCGGTTAAGTCTAACGACAAACGTATTGACCCAATTGGTGCTTGTGTAGGTATGCGTGGCGCACGTGTTCAAGCTGTATCGTCAGAACTTGGCGGTGAGCGTGTTGATATCGTACTTTACGATGATAACCCAGCACAATTTGTTATTAACGCAATGGCACCTGCAGAAGTAGCTTCAATCGTAATGGATGAAGATACGCACTCAATGGATATCGCTGTAGAAGCTGATAACCTAGCACAAGCTATTGGTCGTAATGGTCAAAACGTTCGTTTAGCTAGCCAATTAACTGGCTGGGAACTAAACGTAATGACTGTTGAAGACATGCGTAGCAAAAACGAAGCTGAGTCAGATAAGTTACTTAACTTATTTACTGAAAATTTAGAAATTGATGATGAATTTGCTTCATTATTAATTAACGAAGGTTTCTCGTCACTTGAAGAAGTTGCGTATGTACCGGCATCTGAATTTTTAGAAATTGATGGCTTAGATGAAGAAACGGTTGATCTATTGCGCTCACGTGCAAAAGACGCATTAACCACTAAAGCACTTAAAACGGAAGAAAGCTTAGATGGCGCAGAGCCAGCTGAAGACTTACTTGCGCTTGAAGGCTTAGAACGTCATTTAGCATTTGTTATGGCAAGCAAGGGTGTAATTACACTTGAAGACTTAGCTGAGCAAGGTATTGATGAATTAGTGGATATTACAGAACTATCACCTGAAAAAGCAGGTGAACTGATTATGGCTGCACGTAACATTTGTTGGTTTGCAGACGAGTAATTTATTAACGGAGGTATTAGAGACTATGGCAGAAGTAAATGTTGAAAAACTAGCCGGTGATATAGGTACAACTGTTGATAAATTGCTACAGCAGTTTTCACAAGCCGGTATTACCAAGCAAGCAGGCGAAAGCGTAACCGAAGCTGAAAAAGCGACGTTACTTGATCACTTAAGCAAGCAGCATGGCGGCACAGGTTCAGATGGCCCAGCGCGTATGACATTGCAACGTAAGAGCAAAAGCACATTAAGTGTGACTGGTTCAACGGGCAAAGCAAAGTCTGTTCAAGTTGAAGTTCGCAAAACACGTACCTACGTGAAGAAAAGCGCAATGGAGCAAGAGCAAGAAGAGCTACGCCTAGCCGCTGAAGAAAAACTGCGCCTTGAAGAGCAGCAAAAAGCTGCACAAGAAGCCGCAGAATTGAAAGCGAAACAAGAGGCAGAACGTAAAGCGAAAGAAGACGCTGATCGTAAAGCTAAAGAAGAAGCTAAACGCAAAGCTGATGCAGAGCGTAAAGCGAAACAAAAGCAGATGACCCCAGAGCAAAGTGCTAAGTCTGAGAAAGATCGCATCGAAGCTGAGCGTCTGCAAAAAGAAGCAGAAGAGGCCGCATTGAAGAAAGCTGAAGAAGAAGCGAAACGTCAAGCAGAAGAAGCAAGAAAGCTAGCTGAAGAGAACTCAGCACGCTGGAAGAAAGAAGAAGAAGAGCGTAAGAAGCGTGAAGAAACATCTGATCACCACCTTACAACTTCTACTTACGCACGTGAAGCAGAAGATGTTGCTGATGCTCGTGATGAGCAAGGCACACGCCGTGCGAAGAAAAAGAAAAAAGCGCCAGCAAAAGATAAATTTGCAGCGTCTAAAGGCCGTAATAAAGGCAAGTTAAAAGCACCTACATCGCTACAGCATGGTTTTACAAAACCAACTGCTGATGTTAAAAATGAAGTGCGTATTAGCGAAACAATTACAGTTGCAGAGCTTGCGTCACGCATGGCTGTTAAAGGCGCTGAAGTTGTAAAAACAATGATGAAAATGGGCGACATGGTTACTATTAACCAAGTGATTGACCAAGAAGCTGCACAACTTGTTGCAGAAGAAATGGGCCACAAAGTTATCATTGTTAAAGAAAACGAATTAGAGCAAAAAGTACTAAACGATCGCCATGAAGATGGTAAGTCTGAGCCACGTGCACCAGTTGTAACTGTTATGGGTCACGTTGACCATGGTAAAACATCTACACTTGATTACATTCGTTCAGCTAAAGTAGCCTCAGGCGAAGCCGGTGGTATTACACAGCACATTGGTGCATACCATGTTGATGTTAATGGCAACATGATCACTTTCTTAGATACTCCGGGTCACGCCGCATTTACTTCAATGCGTGCTCGTGGTGCTCAAGCGACTGATATCGTAATCTTAGTGGTTGCAGCTGATGATGGTGTTATGCCACAAACTAAAGAAGCGGTACAGCATGCACGTGCTGCTGGCGTTCCTTTAATCATTGCTGTAAACAAAATGGATAAAGAAGGCGTAGACCCAGATCGCGTTAAGAACGAGCTAGCTCAGCTTGACGTTATTCCTGAAGAATGGGGCGGCGATACGCAGTACGTTCATATCTCTGCAAAAACAGGTTTAGGTATTGATGAGCTTTTAGAAGCGGTATTAAACCAATCTGAACTACTAGAACTTACGGCTCCAACTGTTGGTATGGCTGCAGGTGTTGTTATTGAATCACGCTTAGATAAAGGCCGTGGTCCAGTTGCATCGATACTTGTTCAATCGGGTACGCTTAACCAAGGTGACATTGTATTATGTGGTCTTGAGTATGGTCGTATTCGTGCAATGCGCGATGAAAACGGTAAAGACATTAAGTCTGCGGGTCCTTCTATTCCTGTAGAAATTTTAGGTCTTTCTGGTATTCCGGCTGCAGGCGACGAAGCAACTGTAGTTAAAGATGAGCGTAAAGCGCGTGAAGTTGCTTTATATCGTCAAGGTAAATTCCGTGATGTTAAACTAGCGCGTCAACAAAAAGCTAAGCTTGAAAACATGTTTAGTCATATGACTGAAGGCGATGTGTCTGAAGTTAACGTGGTACTTAAAGCTGACGTTCAAGGTTCAATCGAAGCAATCTCTGATTCACTAACTAAACTCTCTACTGATGAAGTGAAAGTGAAGATAGTAGGTTCAGGTGTTGGTGGTATTACCGAAACTGATGCAACACTTGCAGCAGCGTCTAACGCAATTGTGGTTGGCTTTAACGTTCGTGCTGATGCTTCTGCTCGTAAAGTAATTGAGTCTGAAAACTTAGACTTGCGTTACTACAGCGTAATCTACAGCTTGATTGACGAAGTTAAACAAGCAATGTCGGGTATGTTGGCACCAGAATTTAAGCAAGAGATTATTGGTCTTGCTCAGGTTCGTGACGTGTTTAAGTCTCCAAAAATTGGCGCAATTGCTGGTTGTATGGTTACTGAAGGTGTTATTAAACGTAGCGCTCCAATTCGTGTACTTCGTGATAACGTGGTTATCTACGAAGGTGAACTTGAGTCACTTCGTCGCTTTAAAGACGATGTTGCTGATGTTCGTAACGGCATGGAATGTGGTATCGGCGTTAAGAACTACAATGACGTTCGTGTTGGCGACCAAATTGAAGTATTTGAAACAGTTGAAATACAACGTACTCTTTAATTGTTAGCTAGCTAGACTAATAAATGGGGGCTTAGCCCCCATTTGTGTATCCATTATTTAATTAACTTATTATTATATTCCAATAGGTTATGATTTTAGGACAAATGCAATGAGAGAATTTTCTCGTACAGATCGTGTTGCTCAGCAAATTCAAAAAGAAATTGCGGTAATTTTACAACGCGAAATAAAAGATCCACGCTTAGGTATGGTGACAGTGTCAGCGGTAGAAGTATCGCGCGATTTATCTTATGCGAAAATATTCATTACGGTATTTAATACGCAAGATGATAATGCAGCGAAGCAAAGTGCAAACGTACTTAACGAAGCGACCGGTTATATCCGCTCGTTACTAGGTAAGCGTATTCGTGCACGTATTATGCCTGAGTTAAAGTTTTTAGTTGATAACTCACTAATGGAAGGTATGCGTATATCTAACTTAGTTGATTCCATTATTCGCGAAGACAACGCTAAACATGTTGCAGATGAAACAGATGTTGAAGACAGCACTGATCATGAAGATGACGTAACTAACAGCGAAGATGAGACTAAGCACGTAGATATTGATACAGATAGCGAAGAAGGCACTAATACAGATGGCAAAGCGCAGTAAAGGCCGTCCAGTTGACGGTATTTTGTTGTTAAACAAACCAATTGGCATTTCATCAAATAAAGCACTACAGCAAACAAAAGGTGTGTACTTTGCACAAAAGGCGGGGCACACAGGTGCGCTAGATCCATTGGCAACCGGTATGCTGCCTATTTGCTTTGGTGAGGCAACCAAGTTTACACAGTTTTTACTCGATACAGACAAAACCTATGTGGTACGCGCTAAATTAGGCGAGAGAACAACGACATCAGATTCTGATGGTGAAATTGTTAGCACTAAAGATGTAAATGTAACGCGTGAACAACTGATTAAAGAAATTGCCGCTTTTGTTGGTGAGTCAGATCAGTACCCGTCAATGTACTCGGCGCTTAAGTATCAAGGTAGGCCTTTATATAAGTATGCACGCGAGGGTATTGAAGTACCACGTAAATGCAGAAAAATAAACGTGTTTAGCTTAACGTTTGACGAATTTGATGAAGTGAATAACGTAATACAAATGACGGCGCATGTATCTAAAGGCACCTACATTCGTACTATTGTTGACGACTTAGGTGAAAAGCTAGGTTGTGGCGCACACGTTGTTATGCTGCACCGCACTGCGGTTGGTCAATATCCTGCAGAAAAAATGGTGTCGCTAGATGAAATTGAAGCGTTATTAGCAAAAGCTAAAGACGAAGAAGTTGCACCTTCTACTTATTTAGACGCGTTGTTATTGCCACTCGATACAGCTTTAGTTGATTTACCGGTTGTTGAGATAAGTAAAGAGCAGGGCAGTATTTTTAGTCACGGCCAAGCAATAGACCTTGATATAGATTTGCCTGAAGGCGCAATTAAGGTTGTAGCTGACGGTATTTTTATTGGCACAGGCGAGCGTAATGCCAGCGGCCATTTAAAAGTTAAACGTGGCTTGGCCAGCCAACAAGATGATTATGTAAAACCCGAATAAATAGTTGCTTTAAATATTTTCAGCAGCTTATTTATATTGATGGGATAATTAACTTGTAGTTATTTGTACAATTGGTAGAATACGCCCGCTTAATCGTTTTGGCTGAATTAGTGATCGGCTAAAGCACCTTTTAAATTTAATTTTTGGAGTTATTATGTCACTAAGCAATCAAGAAAAAATCGATATCATTGCTAAATTCGCACGTGCTGAAGGCGACACTGGTTCACCTGAAGTACAAGTAGCATTACTTACTTTTGATATCAACAAGCTTCAAGGTCACTTTGCTGATCACAAGCATGACTTCCATTCACGTCGTGGTCTGCTTCGCAAAGTTAGCCAACGTCGTAAATTGCTTGATTACCTTAAAGGTAAAGACATCACGCGTTATACTGCGTTAATCAAAGAACTTGGCCTACGTCGCTAAGCACTTGATTATCAAAAAAGGAGCTTTTTAGCTCCTTTTTTTGTGCCTAAAATTCAGCACGACGTTTTATAAACACCTTAAATTATAAAATAAAACCTCTATTTAATAGGTAAGCAAAGGTCGTCATTTTTAGCCTTCATAAGGCTTAGCTTTTATCTAATAGCTAGACTCGCATTCTAACGGCGCTTTGGTATATACTATGCGCGTAGCTAAAAAGGTTTAGTTACGTTTATTTACGTCATCGCCAATTGTAGTACTTAATTGATTTTAAAATAAATACAATTATGTACTGTAATTGGTACTTAGATGACAACTTAAAAACATTTTAAAACATTTAAGGAATATTTTAAGTGCAAGCAATTATTAAAGAATTTCAACTAGGTCAACACACAGTGACACTAGAAACTGGTGCAATCGCTCGTCAAGCAGACGGCGCTGTACTTGCAAGCATTGGCGACACTTCAGTACTTGTTACTGTTGTTGGTAAACGTGAAGCGCAACCTGGCCAAGACTTTTTCCCACTAACAGTTAACTACCAAGAGCGTATGTACGCTGCTGGTCGTATCCCTGGTGGTTTCTTAAAGCGCGAAGGTCGTCCTAACGATGGCGAAACACTTATTGCACGTCTTATTGACCGTCCAATTCGTCCACTTTTCCCAAGTGGTTTTGTAAACGAAGTACAAGTTATTGCTACTGTTGTTTCTGTTAACCCTGAAATTCAACCTGATATGGTTGCGTTAATTGGTACTTCAGCTGCACTTGCTATCTCTGGTATTCCGTTCAGTGGTCCAATTGGTGCTACTCGCGTTGGTTACATCGACGGCGAATACGTACTAAACCCAACACTAAAAGAGCTAGAAGAAAGCAAGCTAGACTTAGTTGTTGCTGGTACTGATAACGCAGTATTAATGGTTGAGTCAGAAGCAGACGTACTTGCAGAAGACATTATGCTAGGTGCGGTTGTTTATGGCCATGAGCAAGCTCAAGCGATCATTACAGCAATTAAAGAATTTAAAGCAGAAGCAGGCAAGCCTACTTGGGATTGGACTGCACCAGCTAAAAACGTATCACTTGAAGAAAAAGTAGCGTCTATTGCTGCTGATAAAGTGGGCGAAGCTTACCGCATTACAGATAAAGTAGCGCGTAAAGAAGCACTTGGCGTAGCTAAAGATGAAGTTGTTGCTGTATTAACAAGCGAACTTGCTGAAGGCGAGTCTTTAGATAAGCAAGAAATTGGTAAAATCTTCGGTTCACTTGAGAAGAAAATCGTTCGTGGCCGTATCGCTGCTGGCGAAAAGCGTATCGATGGTCGTGAACCAGATATGATTCGTGCACTTGACGTAATGACTGGCGTATTACCGCGTACTCACGGTTCTGCTATCTTTACTCGTGGCGAAACTCAAGCACTTGTAACAGCTACACTTGGTACAGAGCGTGATTCACAGTTAATCGACGATTTAACTGGCACGCACAAAAACCACTTTATGCTTAACTACAACTTCCCTCCATTTTGTGTAGGCGAAACTGGTTTTGTTGGTTCTCCTAAGCGTCGTGAAATCGGCCATGGTAACCTTGCTAAGCGTGGTATTGCAGCAGTAATGCCAACATTGACTGAATTCCCATATTCAATCCGTGTAGTATCTGAAATCACTGAATCAAACGGTTCATCTTCAATGGCTTCTGTGTGTGGTACTTCACTTGCACTTATGAATGCTGGTGTACCAATTAAAGCGTCTGTTGCGGGTATCGCAATGGGTCTAGTTAAAGAAGACGATAAGTTTGTTGTACTTTCTGACATCTTAGGTGATGAAGATCACTTAGGCGACATGGACTTTAAAGTTGCGGGTACTGCTGGCGGTATTACAGCACTACAAATGGACATTAAGATTGAAGGTATCACTCAAGAAATCATGCAAATTGCGCTTAAACAAGCAAAAGCTGCACGTTTACATATCTTAGAAGTGATGGACAAAGCAATTTCTGCACCGTCTGAAGAGCTTTCTCAGTTTGCTCCACGTATTTATACTATGAAGATCCCACAGAAGAAAATCGCTGAAGTTATTGGTAAAGGTGGCGCAACAATTCGTCAACTTACTGAAGAAACAGGCACAACGATTGAAATTGGTGATGATGGCACAATCAAAATTGCAGCAACTGACGGCGAAAGCGCAGCAAATGCAATTAGCCGCATTGAGCAATTAACTGCTGAGCTTGAAGTAGGTACTATCTACGAAGGTAAAGTTGTACGTATTGTTGATTTTGGTGCGTTTGTAAATATTCTTCCTGGTAAAGATGGTCTAGTACATATTTCGCAAATTAGTACTGAGCGTGTTAATAACGTGACTGATCACCTTTCTGAAGGTCAAGAAGTTAAAGTTAAAGTACTAGAAGTAGACCGCCAAGGCCGTGTACGTCTAAGTATTAAAGAAGCAATGGAATCTGCAGCACCTGCAGCTGATGCGCCAACTGACGCATAATTGCTAATACTTAATCCGGTTATATTTACTGGATAACATAAAAAGGGGCTGTTTAGCCCCTTTTTTTATGCTTTAATGAAACTAACTGCTTATAGCAATTGAATTTAAAGTTAATTATTTTAAGCGCTTAAGTTGAATGGATATCATTATTTTAAAGCGTTAAATAATTTATTAGCTAAACGCAGTTAATATGAACCTTACTAGACATCGCATGTCTTATTTATTTGCTACTTACCTTGGTATTAAGGATTTTAATGACACTCAAACATTTAGCCTTGGCATCTTTTACTATTTTGTCTTTAAGCGCGTGCCAAAGCACTTCAAAAGCTGAGTCAATGCCGATTGTTAATGTGCCTTTTACTGCGCCTCTCGCCTCTGATTTTAGAAGTGAAATTGCAATTGCACGTTATTCAGAGCTACTAAATAGAGTAGATCTAAGCCCTGAGCAACAAGCAAAACTTTATTATGATCGGGGTGTATTATTTGACAGTTTAGGCATGACCACGTTGTCGCGAATTGACTTTAATCGTGCTGTTAAATTAAAACCAGATTTAGCCGAGGTGTATAATTTTTTAGGTATTCAACATACCTTAATGCAGCAGTATGAAAAAGCCTATGAACTTTTTGATTCAGCCCTTGAGCTTAACGAAGAACATGAATATGCGTATTTAAATCGTGGTATTGCACTGTACTATGGCGACAGAGCAGAGCTTGCACAAAACGATTTTAATGAGTTTTTAGCGCGCTCTCCAAACGATCCTTACCGTGTGTTATGGCTTTTTTTAGCGCAAGCACAGGATGATAAAGTTAAAGCACTTAGTGTGCTTAAAACCAATGCTAAAGCACTTGATGAATCGCAATGGGCGTATCAGTTAATTGCGCTTTACCTGGGCGATATTAGCGAACATGATTTTTTATCTGTTATTAGTGATGGGGTTAAATCAGAGCAAGAATACGCACAGCGATTATGCGAGGCTTACTTTTATTTGGCAAAATCGCATCAAGCAGCAGGTAATATTAATTTAGCCGCTGATTATTTTAAGCTGGCACTGGCTACCAACGTGCATGAGTTTATTGAATATAAATATGCGCGATTAGAACTTGAGCTGATGACAGGTGTTGACGAAAGCTAAGCGTTATAAACTAGCGGTAGTATTACTGTGTAGCCTATTAATTAGTGGCTCGAGTAATCATGCTAACAGTATTGGCTTTTGGCAGGTTTTAAATGCCAAGGCCAATATAATACAAAGTTATTGGCTATTTCCTGATTATTTTTCTCTGCATTTACAGCAACTCCCTGATATTGCGCTCGCTTCATTAGCGCGAAATAAAATACCTGCCGCGCAATATAGATATTCACTTAAATTATTAAAAAATAACCATACCGATACTGCAAAGTTATTTTGGCAAAAAAACACCCATACTATGAGTGAGTCAAAACGCCAAGCATTAGCGATGGAGTTATTAGCTCAATCTCAATGGGGCGATCTTAAATTATTGGCAAAGCAGGGGTTATTGCCTGAGGGAGATGCATTAAATCATCTTAAACTGCAAACAACTCAGCCTTATAGCAGCCTGCCCACAGCGTTTATGCAGCGCCTTGGTTTTTTATCATTGAGTTCAGAGGTTAAAGCGGATGAACAATGTTTGTTTAACGTGTTAATGATGAGCGATCACCGTAGCGGGTTATATAAGCTCGCTAAACTTATAAAGCAATACAATAAGCGCCTTGAGCCCAGTGCTGGGGTTTTTTGTTTATCGCAACCGATTTATGTTGGCGGTGCTATTAATTGTAGTAGTGCAGCAAATAAAATGGCGCAGTGCGATTGGCAAACCGCTAGGCTAAAAAAACAGCTTCCTACTGATTTTGACTTTATAGTAATGATGCCCAAGCAGGGAAGTGCAAATGTGCGCAGTGGCATTATGCAATTAAATTCAAAAGCAGGTTACCAAGTGTTTTTACATGAATTAATGCACTTTAATGGTTTTGAGGATGAATACGCGCTACCAAAAACGAAGCAAGCTTGGCTGTGTGCACAAAGTGGTTTTGTGGCACCTAATTTGTTTTTAGCAAATAGCGAAGCTACCCCACCAGTAGGTTGGTATAAAAGCCAGAGCTGCCAGCAAGGGGCCGTGGCTTATAAGCCCAGTGAAGCTTGGTCTATTATGCAATATCAGCAGTTGGCTCTCTCGGCGCAATACAGAGCGTTGTGGCAAGCACACATAAATACCCATTTTACAGTGTTTCCTCGTTTTAACTCCTTCATGGAACGCTCAATAACGCCACGCTAAATTTTAAAGTCTTTACTCTAAGGCGTATGAAAAGCGAACATAGTTGATATTGTTGCATTAATTTATATATAAATTTGCTTGATAATTATGCAGCTAGAGGCGCTTTCTATAGACAAAAACGGCGTTTATCAGTATAACTATACGTATTAATGCTGTTAAAAAAGCAGACCACAAAAGCTAATGCCCAAGTCACTTTGGTCATTAACTATAACGAATAGCGTATTGATAAATTTATGATTTTAAAAGGTCCTTTACTATGACTTTGCTCTGGATACCCCTGCTATCCTTAATTGGCAGTGTTATTTCTGCATTTACAGGCAAACTAACGCGAAACCAAGCGACAAGCTTAACTATGCTTGCACCATTAATCGCACTTTGCATAACTCTATATCATGCGCCTGCGGTACTTGCCGGTGAAACTATTCGCTTTAGTGCTGCTTGGATCCCAAGTTTAGGGCTCGATTTCTCCCTGCGCTTAGACGGTCTAAGTTTACTGTTTATATTTATGATTTTGGGCATAGGCTTATTGGTTATTTTATATTCTCGTTATTATTTAAGTAATAACGACTCAATGGCAAAGCTATATAGCTACTTAATGTTATTTATGACCGCAATGCTTGGCATTGTTATGTCTAATAATGTTATTCAGCTATGGGTGTTTTGGGAATTAACCAGTATAAGTTCGTTTTTATTAATTAGTTATTGGTGGCATAAGTCAGAGGCGCGCAAGGGCGCACGTATGGCGCTTACAGTTACCGGAGCCGGTGGTTTAGCGCTGCTTGGTGGGTTACTGATAATTGGCGACATTGTTGGCAGTTATAACCTAGATATAATTTTAGCCAGCAGAGCAATTATTCAATCGCACGATCTATATGAGCTTGCACTGGTTTTAGTGTTATTAGGTGCATTTACTAAATCGGCACAATTTCCGTTTCATTTTTGGCTACCTCATGCCATGGCAGCGCCAACACCCGTGAGCGCCTATTTACATTCGGCGACCATGGTTAAAGCGGGTATCTTTTTGTTAGCGCGTTTTTATCCGGCCTTAGCGGGCACCGAAATGTGGTTTATATTAGTTGCCTTAACAGGTTTAATTACTTTGTTATTTGGCGCATACGTGGCTTTATTTAAGCATGATTTAAAAGGTTTATTAGCGTATTCAACGATAAGTCATTTAGGTTTAATTACGCTATTGCTTGGCCTAGATACCGAACTTGCTACTGTTGCCGCTATTTTTCATATTATTAATCACGCCACCTTTAAAGCGTCACTGTTTATGGCCACTGGTATTATTGACCATGAAACAGGTACGCGCGATATGCGTAAACTCAATGGTATGTGGCGCTTTATGCCCTACACAGCAACGCTTGCTATGGTTGCCGCTGCAGCAATGGCGGGTGTCCCTTTGCTTAATGGCTTTATTTCAAAAGAAATGTTTTTTGCCGAAACACTGCATCAGCAAGTACTTGGCTCTATGTCGTGGTTAATCCCGGTTTTAGCAACCATTGCGGGGGCATTTGCCGTGGCTTATTCGGCGCGCTTTATCCACGATGTGTTTTTTAATGGCGACCCAATAGATTTACCGCGTACGCCACACGAGCCGCCTCGTTATATGCGCGTACCCATCGAAATATTAGTGGTATTGTGTTTACTTGTTGGCATGTTTCCGCACTTTGTAGTTGATGGTATTTTATCGGCAGCCTCATTAGCAGTGCTGGGCAAAGCAATGCCAGAGTATCAGCTGAGCATTTGGCATGGCTTTAATTTACCGTTATTAATGAGTGCCATGGCAGTTGCTGGCGGCTTGTTTATTTATGTTAACCGTAAACACCTGTTTCAATTTCAAGCGTCTTTACCGCCGCTAAACGCTAAAAAAATGTTTGATCATTTAGTACAATGCGTAATTGATTGGAGCCAAGATAAAATAAACAAAACAGAAAATGGCTCACTGCAACGCTATGTATTTATTATGCTGGGCGTTATTTTATTAGCTGCAGGTTGGCCGTTATTCGAAATGCAAAAATTAGCGGGAAGTGTGCCAAATACACCGGTTGATTTGCACAACGGCATAGGTGCTAGCTTGTTAATTGTAGGTGCGATTGCCACAGTGATAAGCCATAGATCGCGTATGGTCGCTTTGTTAATGGTATCTATTGTAGGACTTATGGTAGCTGTGGTATTTACCCGCTTTTCGGCACCAGACTTAGCCTTAACGCAATTAACGGTAGAAGTGGCAACAATAATACTACTTATGTTGGCATTGTTTTTCTTACCGCAAAGCACCCCAAGAGAATCAAGCTCATTGCGTATATTACGTGATTTAAGTATTGCCTCGACAGTGGGCGTTGTTATAGCCAGTATTTGTTACGCTTTGCTTACTCGTCCGCTTGATTCTATTTCTGACTTTTTTATTGCCAATGCCAAAACCGGTGGTGGCGGTACCAATGTAGTTAACGTTATTTTAGTTGATTTTAGGGGCTTTGATACGCTTGGCGAAATTACCGTATTAGGTATTGCAGCACTAGGGATTTTTAAGCTTTTATCGCGAATTCCATTGTTTATGCCTGCAACCGACAGTGATGGCCGTTCATGGGCACGCGAGCGCCACCCTATTTTATTAGCCAGTATTTCGCAAAGCTTACTCCCGCTTGCACTGTTAGTGTCGGCTTATATTTTCTTACGTGGTCATAATTTACCGGGCGGCGGCTTCATTGCCGGGCTTGTTACTTCTATTGCCTTTATTTTGCAGTATATGGCACATGGCTCTACTTGGATCAGTGAGCGCTTTGATGTTAATTACCGAAAAATTATTGCCTCGGGTATCGCTATTGCTATGTTCACGGGTGTGGGTAGCTGGTTTTTTGATAAGCCATTTTTAACCACGTGGTTTGACTATTTTGACATTCTATTTATTGGTAAAACAGAGTTAGCAAGTGCCATTGTATTTGACCTTGGTGTGTACTTAACCGTAGTGGGTGCCACATTGATGATATTAGCAAGCTTAGGTGATATGACCACAAGTGCAGAGCAAAAAGAAGGTGATGTTTAATGGAGTTATTATACGCGTCATGCGTGGGTGTATTAATTAGTTGCGGTGTATTTTTACTGCTAAGAGCACGTACTTTTCCGGTTGTGCTTGGTCTAACTATGATTTCTTACGCAGTTAACTTGTTTTTATTTTCATCGGGTCGACTAACCACAAATAAAGCTGTTGTATTAGGTACAGGTGCAGATTACGCCGATCCACTGCCGCAAGCTTTAGTGTTAACAGCCATTGTAATTGGTTTTGCAATGACCGCCTTTGTGGTTATATTAGCAATACGTGGCCGTGCAGATTTAGGTAATGACCATGTTGATGGTCACCTTGTTAAAAGTAAGTACAAGGTGAAAAAATGATTCAGCATTTAACATCGCTTCCTGTATTGCTGCCTATGCTAGCAGCTATTATTTTACTATTACCACCGTGTGGTAAAAACTTATTTGCCCGTCGTTTGGCTTCAGGCGTAATGGCAATTATTACATTTGTAGTGAGTGTTTTATTACTGATAACCGTACACAACGAAGGTATTAACGTATACGCAATAGGTAACTGGTCAGCACCATTTGGTATTGTACTTGTTGCAGATATGCTCTCTAGCTTGTTGGTAACACTTACTTCATTTTTAGGCGTAATGGTTGTGCTGTACGGATGTGCAGGCGATGATGAACACGGCAGTTTTTTTCATCCACTAATTCACTTTTTAATTTTAGGTGTAAATGGTGCATTTTTAACTGGCGATTTATTTAACGTATTTGTATTTTTTGAAGTGCTGCTTATTGCCTCTTATGCCTTGCTTATGCACGGTGGTGGCAAGCAAAAAACTAAAGCTGCATTGCACTATGTTATTTTAAACTTAGTAGGTTCGAGTGCGTTTTTAATTGGTTTAGGTATTTTATACGGTGTACTAGGCACGCTAAATATTGCCGATATGGCGCAAAAAATATCTTTACTTACTGGCGACGATGTTTATTTAGCTAAAGCCGGTGGACTATTGTTATTAGTAGTATTTGCTTTAAAAAGTGCGTTGTTGCCACTACATTTATGGTTACCAAATACCTATTCAAGTGCCGCCCCAGTTGTTGCTGCGCTATTTGCGATTATGACCAAAGTTGGTGTGTACGCCATGCTACGCGTTTATACCGTTATGTTTGGTGAGCAAGCTGGCGAACTTGAACACATGGCGCAAACTTGGTTATGGGGCTTAGCAATTGCAACGATAGCTGTAGGGGCCATAGGGGTATTAGCCGCTCAGGATTTACGTAAGATCACTGCCAATTTAGTACTGGTGTCGGTGGGTACTTTGGTGGCTTTAGTGTCGTTACAAAACATAAACGCTACGGCGGCCTTGCTATATTATTTAGTACACTCAACTTTGGTATGTGCTGCTTTATTTTTACTCGCCGATATAATTTCTATTCAACGCGGTAAAGTTGGCGACAGATTGGTAGCAGGTAGAGTGGTAAAACAGCCGTTTTTATTAGGTACGTTATTTATTATTGCAGCATTAACTGTAATAGGCATGCCGCCATTTTCAGGCTTTGTAGGCAAAATTTGGATTTTAAAAACAACACTCAATAGTGAAAATGCACTTGTATTTTGGCCTGCTTACTTAATTACTAGTTTAGTGTTAATTATTGCACTAGCACGCGCCGGAACTAGTTTGTTTTGGGAAGGTAAGTACACAGGTAGTGAGCCAAATGACGCACCAAACGCGCATCCATTGCAAGTAATTGCTATTGTGGGGTTACTTATTTGCTCAGTAATGCTAGTTGTTTTTGGTGGTGTTATTAGTGAGTACACCATAAAGGCCGCAACCCAATTACACGACATAAGTGGTGGTATTAATGCCGTGCTTAAAGGAGGTGTTTAATGCGACTAAAAGCACGTTTTAGATTGTTACCTACGCCATTTCGTAGTGTATTTTTGTTTATAGTATGGCTGTTATTAAATAATAGTATGTCTGCAGGGCACTTGGTATTAGCGGCTATATTTGCGATTGTTATTCCGTTATTTACTATATCGTTTCGCGATCCTCAGCCATTAATTTTAAGGCCCGGATTAGCCTTTAAACAGGTTTTTATTGTACTGTACGATATAATAGTGGCTAACTTACAAGTGGCTGTATTAATACTTGGGCCAAGTAAAAACATGCGCCCAGCATTTGTTAAAGTACCCGTAGATTTAACCCATGAAATGCCGATTACTATTTTGGCAAGCTGCGTGTCACTCACACCTGGCACTGTGAGCGCTGAGGTATATCCTATTTTAGAATCACTTAATAAAGGTGAGCAACCAAAACAGCGTTATTTGCTTATTCATGTACTTGATCTTAAAGACGAGCAAGCACTTATTAAACAAATAAAAGAGCGTTATGAGGCTCCCTTAAAGGAGATATTTCAATGTTAGAAACCGTATTATTAATTGTATTTAGCATGATTGGATTAGCGCTACTATTAAATTTATGGCGTTTGGTAATTGGTCCATCGGTTCCCGATCGTATTTTAGCGCTCGATACTATGTATATAAACGTGATTGCGCTGATTATTTTATACAGTATAAGTATGAGCACGGGGTTGTACTTTGAAGCGGCTTTATTAATTGCAATGCTTGGCTTTATAAGCACAGTAGCATTATGTAAGTATTTACTTCGCGGCGATATAATCGAATAAGGTATAGCAATGATCAGTGAATGGATAGTATCAATATTATTATTACTAGGTGGCGTGTTTATTTTAATTGGCTCAATAGGCTTAGTTAAACTGCCTGATTTTTTTATGCGCTTACATGGCCCAACTAAAGCAACTACCCTAGGTATGGCGAACATTTTAACTGCCGCTATGGTGTACTTTGCAAATACCGAACATGGCGTGAGTGTTAAAGAAGTACTTATTACTATATTTTTATTAATTACCGCACCGATTAGTGGGTATATGTTAATTAAAGCAGCCATTCATCATAAGCTCAAACCAAAAGATGGCACCAAAGGGCTTGATAATATTGAAGATTAATATTATTTATAAATGCATTTAGCGTGTAACTACCCTAGATATATTTAACTACAATAAAGCCGGATAAAGTTAATTTATTCGGCTTTGTTGTTTTTAAAGTATTTAAGTTGACCTATGTGTGACACATAGGTTTACACTACAGGTATGAATTTAGCTTTAAACTATGAATTATCACGGAGGAGCTATGTACGTTAAACAACTTGCCAATAAAATGAGCGTTACACCCGACACTATTCGCCATTACACGCGAATGCAGTTGCTCAAACCAGTCCGTAGTGTAAGTAACGGTTATCAAGAATATACAAAAACTGATCAACAGCGTTTAAAGTTTATAATCAATGCTCGTCAGTTGGGCTTTTCTGTTAAAGATATTCAGCACATTATTACTGAGTCGGAGCAAGGAAACTGCCCATGCCCATTAACACGAAAACTAATAGTTAAACGCTTAGCCGAAACCGAAGCTCTTTTTCAAGAAACACTTAAGCTGCGCACACGAATGCAAGCGGCAGTTAAGCAGTGGCAAAGTTCTCCCGATGGCGCAACTAGCGCTGATATATGTAGTTTAATAGAGTCATTTGTTGACCCCATTAGCACTGAAAAAAATAACCTGGAGGCGTAATGAGTAATAATATTAACAGCAGCTCACAAAACTTTATTATTGAAGGGGCTAATTGTGGCAGCTGCGTAGCAAAAATAGAAAAAGCGCTAAAAACAGTATCGGGTGCACAGCGAGTAGAAATGAACTTTGCACAACGCACCGTACAAGTGGAAGGGCAAGCGGATGAAGCGGCGCTTATTGCAGCGGTAGAAAACATTGGCTATAAAGCAAAGCCCATGAGTAATGACTCAGAGCAAGATGCGCTCGATGAAAAAGCCAAAGCCGATGACGCGCATTATAAAAAATTAATGCGCAATATGATATTAGCGTTAGGCGTAGGTGCACCATTAATGCTTTATGGGCTTATTTTCGATATGAACGTAATAACCACGACTCAACGTATAGCTTGGTTTATTGTGGGTTTAGCCACGTTGGCAGTGATGGCCGTAGCCGGTAAGCAATTTTACAATGGCGCATGGCAAGCATTTAAAAACCATGCCGCCAATATGGATACGCTTATAGCGCTGGGAACCGGTACTGCTTGGTTATATTCTATGGTAGTCGTTATTACCCCTAACCTACTACCAGAGGTGGCAAGGCATGTGTACTTTGAAGCCTCAGCAATGATCATTGGTTTAATAAGCTTAGGCCTAGCATTAGAAGTAAAAGCACGCGGGCGCACCTCTGAGGCTATAAAGCGTTTAATAGGGCTGCAACCAAAAACAGCACGTGTTATTCGCGACGGGCAAGAGCGCGATATTGATATTAGCGACGTAGTAAAAAGTGATCAGGTACGAGTGCGCCCGGGCGAAAAAATATCAGTAGATGGCGAAGTGCTTGAAGGCAGTAGTAGTGTTGACGAATCAATGCTAACGGGTGAACCTATGCCGGTTACTAAACAAATAGGCGATACGGTAGTTGCTGGTAGTATTAATAAAACCGGAACATTATTATTCAAAGCGACCCATATAGGCAGCGAAACAACACTCGCCAATATTATTAATATGGTAAAGCGGGCACAAAACTCAAAGCCGTCAATTGGTCGTTTAGCAGATGTTATTTCGGGTATTTTTGTTCCCACGGTAATGATAATAGCAATACTTGCTGGGCTTGCCTGGTTAAACTTTGGCCCTGAGCCAGCAATTGCTTATGCGGTAGTTGCTGTCACTACAGTGCTTATTATTGCTTGTCCGTGTGCGCTTGGTTTAGCAACGCCAATGTCGGTAATGGTGGGCATAGGTAAAGCTGCTGAGTCGGGAATACTGATCCGCAACGGTGAGGCACTACAAGTAACTTCTAAAATTACCACCATGATTTTAGATAAAACTGGCACCATTACCCAAGGATCGCCAACGGTAACCGATGTTATTACCTTTAATAACAGCGATGAAAACACAGTAATGCAGCACGTTGCTAGCCTAGAGAGTAGTTCAGAGCATCCATTAGCCGAGGCCATAATAAGTTATGCTAAAGCGCTAAACTTAACGCTGAGTAAAGTAACTGACTTTGATGCACTTACCGGTAAAGGAGTAATAGGGACACTTGATGGACAAACGCTGTTGTTTGGTAATAAGGCCTTAATGGATAAATACCATGTTGCAATTGACGATGCGTACGAGCAGGCACAAACATTGGCAAGTGAAGCAAAAACCCCAATGTATTTTGCAGTTAATCAACAGCTACAGGCTATTATTGCTGTAGCAGATCCTATTAAAGCAGACTCAGCTGCAGCAATTAAGCGGTTGCAAAATAAAGGCATTCACTTAGTCATGCTCACAGGTGATAACCAAGCAACAGCGCAAGCAGTTGCTAAAAAAGTAGGAATAAAGGACTTTATTGCAGAAGTACTCCCTGACGACAAAGTAAATGAAGTTATAAAACGCCAAGCAAAGGGCGAAATAGTGGGTATGACGGGCGATGGCATTAACGATGCACCGGCACTAGCACAAGCCGATGTTGGCTTTGCGATTGGCACAGGCACTGATATAGCCATAGAAAGTGGCGACATAACCCTAATGCGCGGATCGTTACACGGCCTTGCAGATGCAATTGCAGTAAGTAGCGCGACCATTTTAAATATTAAGCAAAATCTATTTGGTGCCTTTATTTATAATGTGGCGGGTATTCCAATTGCTGCTGGGTTGTTATATCCATTTTTTGGATTATTGCTTAACCCAGTAGTAGCAGGGGCTGCTATGGCACTATCATCGCTAACGGTTGTTAGTAACGCCAATAGATTACGCTTTTTTAAACCAGCAAAATCATAAGCCAAAGCCTTTAATTTAGGAGTAATAATTATGTTGATGATTAATATATTAGGCGCATTACTCATAATTGCGATTGTGTACTGGTTTTGGCTTTTTAAGCCAAAGCAAGTGCAAAGTAACGACAATAAGGTAGTTATAGTGGTTGATAACGGTATATACCAGCCGGCGCAAATTAAAGTTGTTGCAGGTAAAGAGTTAACACTTAACTTCGATCGCCAAGATAGTGCACCATGTAGCGAAACAGTCATATTTCCACAGCTTGATATAAGTAAAACCCTCGTAATGGGCGATGCTAATACCTTAAAAATACCCGAGCTTAAAGTAGGTGAGTACGACTTTCACTGCCAAATGCAAATGTATAAAGGTAAGCTAATAGTGCAGTAATAGTTGAGCTAAACGTATTGTTAGCGCGTATTGGCTTATCATATTTACAGCTTGGTTGGACTTTGCAATTTTATGAATAAACTAAACCCTAAAAAGCTACTTAATAGTAAGTGGACTGCAGTACCTGCAATCAATAAAGAAAAACACTTTATTATTATAGAGGTTGAGTACGATGAGGATAGCAACGTGATTGCGTGCGTTACTGAGGCAATAATTTCAAAAAGCCAATACCCAATTAGTTGGCGAGATTTAAAAAACGCACAAAATTGGTTACAAGGCTGGAAATAACAACTAATTCCACTTCTCGTAAAAATAATAAAGCCGCTGCATTAAGATTATGTAGCGGTTTTTTGTTTCAATTCACTGTTAATCACATCCTAATGTGCACTGCATTCGCCAAATGGCGACAAAAAGTATCATTTACTTTAAAACACTTCATAAATGCTGAATTAATAAAATCAACTATAAAAAGCTATTAAATTTCAATGCCTTATTGTTTGTTTTTTATTTAATAATTTATAAAAAGTAAATTGTTCATGGTGGGTTTATTACAAAATCAACTTAAAGCAGCCAGTAGTGGCTTATTTGCGCTGTGTTGTGTCTTTTTTATTAAAGTTAACCTTATGATTTTTAAGCTTTAATTATTTAACATCAAACAGCTGTTGCTAAAAAGCAACAAAAAATCATTATAAAACACCCTCAAACGGCTTAAATAAGTATAAGTAACTGTTTTTATTGTGATTTAAAAACATGGCACCGAAGTTGTAATACCTAAGCTGTATTGAGCAAAACAAGATTAAAGTTAAACAGCTTAAATCATAACCCAATGAAGGAATTACATTATGAAAACATTTAAATCAACACTGGTACTAATGGCTTTAGCTTCTTCATCAGCGGCTTTTGCAGCAACAGATTTTGACACACTCGATGTAGATGGTAATGGTGCAATTAGCCAAGCAGAAGCGTCGGTAGATGCAGAGCTTATGAGTAAATTTACTGAGCTTGATACTGACCAAAATGGTGAGTTATCTAAAGAAGAATTTTCTAAGGCATAAGCCTCAAGCCCTACAACACAATTAATATTCTGAGTTGCCAAAGACAACCTAAATAGGCAAGGGAGCCTTTGATAAAGAATAATAAGGAAATTCAAGTGTTCACGGGAAAGTTAATACATTTATATTACATAGACTTGAAGGATTAAATTATGAAAAAGTTACAATCAACACTGGTTTTAATGGCATTAGCGTCTTCATCTGCAGTATTTGCAGGCACCGACTTTGAAACACTTGATGTAGATAGCAGTGGCACAATTAGCCAAGCCGAAGCGTCGGTTGCTGCTGAGTTAATGGAGCAATTTGCAGAGCTTGACGTTGATGGCAACGGTGAGCTTTCTAAAGAAGAATTTGCTGAGTATTAATTTTCAGCACATTAATTTACAGAATATGGATTTTTGAAAAGGATTTTCACTTTATTATTTTTTATTAAACAGGCTTTAAGCTTAAGGATAACACAATGAAAACATTACATAAGACATTAGCACTAATCGCACTAGCATCATCTTCAGCGGCATTTGCAGCAGTAGACTTCGACTCATTTGATACAGATGGCGACGGCGTTATTAGCCAAACAGAAGCGCAGGCAAACCCGCAGCTTGCACAAATATTTGATGAATTAGATGCAGATGGTAATGGTGAACTTTCTAAAGAAGAGTTTGCAGCAGTTCAATAATGCTACCCATTTCGTAACTATTCAGCCTCATCTGAAATGAATATATCAGGCAGCTGATTTTTGAATAATAACTCAAGGGCTAGGCTTGCA
>NZ_JAGGDL010000069.1:0-7523 GCF_017653575.1 Pseudoalteromonas sp. K222D | reverse complement strand
TTAAATCCAGAGAAAAAAGAAGCAATGCGGGCGGCATAAAATTTAATTTGATGCGACAACTAACTTGAAAAACTCCGCTTCAGAGTGGGCGAGCAGTTTTATGTATTATGGATAGATTATGTTGACGTAAAGCAAAGAGAGGAAGATACGCCTAGATATGTAATAGTTGAGGCTATTAATGAAGGGACTGACGAAGAACCAGAAATATATGCAAGTAGTGGTGAGATAATTTTTGGGAGTCAAATATATAGTGAATTAAAACTATTCTTAAACTCGCTCCAAAAAAAATATAAATTAGTTGACTAGACACTCACAATACATTAATTGGAGCTTAATCTTGTCCCCTAACAATAATGTCTTTGTTTTCAATACTAACCTCAACTTTTTTGTTTAGCATATTTATTAATATAATACTCCTTACATCACCATCAGGTTCTTTATAAATTGCTTCAATATTTTTAAAGGATGTATTATTTACTAACACAGTATCACCTGATTCAGGTAACAAGCTTTCAGTTAATCGCTCATTGATTAAACTATTGACTAGCTCGTTTGGTACTTTTTGGTACTTAGAGCCATATGCTACAAAACCATTTATTCCACGGGTATTTTTAACTACTGAAAACTTACCATTGACGTCATTCAAGCGAACAAAAATATAACTGGGAAATAGAGCGGACTCCTTAATGGTTTTCCTCCCTCTCTGTAGCCTTTCTGTAATTATTTTTGGATAAAAACACTCTATCCCTTGATTACATATATTGGTGGCTGCTCTATCTTCCTGACGTGACTTGCAAGTCACCAAGTACCATGTTTTCATAATTACTCCCGCAAAATTTCGATGGTAACAAACTAATTATCCAGTATTAAGCTATTTAATTATAGATAAGTAGTCTTGAATCCCTCTTTTCAAATTTAGTGGTTCTAAAGGATTACAGAAGAGAGCACCCACTAAAGAGTTTAAACACTTATAATAAATTTTATCTTTACCAGGAAATAAAACGATAGAACCTACAGATCCCTTTATCGCGTGAGTGTATGTGTGCATCTTATCAATATCATCTTTCTTTACTTGATATTTATAGTGCCTATACTTTGCATCTAGATGTAAATAGGACACTTCATTATTTCTATCTTTTAGCTCTATTGTATAATCCGGATCATAACGTTGAGAATAACTCCCACACATACTTTTAAAAATCTTTTTAAAGTAAAGAGTACAAACAAAGCCACAGTTTAATCCAATCTCCGTAGGTATATCTTTATCAATAACCCAGCCATTTTTATCTTTTTTGATTAAACTTTTTATATGTTCGAGTGGAACATCAAAATCTTTTAACAGCCGAATAAAACAATAGTACTCATAAAGGTTTTCTAGAGAATTTATATCTAAGTAAACCAAATTATTTCTACTTAAGGGCTCAAAAGACTTGCGCATTTTAAGATACAAATTAAGTAAATACTTAAGGTGGAATTGGTTATGCAGCTTCAAAGATGTGAAATCAATTTCGCCCGCAAATTTAACATTATCTAAAACTTTATTTCTGATAAAAACATTTAATTGCAATTTAATATTTTTATTGTTTTTTTGTTTACTTTTTAATGTACGAAGTATATTTCCAAGTAATACAACTTTATCGTTGTTACCTTTTATTTTCTGCTCAAAAATGTTTTTTTTCAATTCAGTTATTTCAAGCCCTAAACTAATAATTCGTTTTTCTAATAAACTAAAACAAAATAATAAGAAAAACTTTATAAAGCGCATTTCTATAACATTATGTGTCTGTACTCTAGCCACAGTATCAATTGTAGTAGGAATTGCTTTTCCGTTATGAGCTATAAATGAACTAGTAGATTGACTTAAATATTGAAAATCAACACTAGTTAATACGTCGCCTTGAGTTAAATTCTTTTTGATACCTTTATTGAAGAAGCCAAACTTAGGATTTTCAAATAAAAAACGAAGTACACTATGGAGCTTACCATTATTCCATGATTCTACTAGAAGCGAAGTTGCAACATCTTCTAAGAAACTACCATGAGTCAACGCAAGCCTATCCTCTAAACCATTGGATGAAATTAGCAGCTGCTTTTCAATCTCCGCTATTTCAGCTTTTACTTTATTAAAAAAGTCGTCACCAAGCTTAGATCTAACCCTAATATTAATATTCTTTAACCGAAATACTGCAACCTTATTCGTACTTGTGAACGTTGCAAAGTTTGGGGATATCCAGTCACCAATAGACGTAAACTCTTCCTGTTTTAATAAGCCTGCTTCATCAATAATCTTATACTTTTTATTTTCCTCAATAACAAACTCGTTATTGAGAAAGCTAATCTCTTGATTATTTTTAAGGTCAAATATTTTTAAAGTCATGATCAGACGTTCGCAAAATTAACAAAACCAGTTTGAGTATAATACTTATACATCCTTTGTAATTTATTCAGTGTTTTTGGATATTTGTATTGAGTCATATCTGCGTTTAGAACGTGATCTGGATTATTTAATTCTCCTGTAGTAATAATTGATACAGTATGTAATATACTTAATTCGACTCTTTCATCTGCTCCCATTAATTTAGGTATTAATTTTTGACAAAATTGAAGGTCTAAAGCTTCTTCAGCTAAGCTTTCATCATTACATTCAGCGATATATTGATTAACGTAATGAGTTATTTCAAATATTGACCTATGCCCCATGTTTGTTCTGTACGGATTTAACCCATCATTAATTGAATATATCAACTCAATAAGTTCAGGTTTATTTTGATTTAACTTTTTTGCACTGTTTATTGTTGGTATTGCTTTTATCGTAGAGAAATCATGGTTTAGATGATCAACTTTTAGGCTCCCATCTTGTGAAGCCTGAGTAGTTAAAATATCTCTCGATACGTTATTCATCTCAATAGTATTTACTCTATCAAGCACCTTACTACTAAGCGCATGTGTTGATTCGTCCATATTAATTGTGCCGATAATATAAAGGTTCAATGGAATAGGCATAGACTTCACCTCATTTGAATTTTTATATATCTCTAGAGGATGTTGTTCAATTTTCACCTGGATATTTAGCAATCTTTTAACCACATCCACAGATAGCTCATTTAATGCATATGATTTTTGCTGTTTAAAGCGATATATACCAGAGCTAACATTTTCAAAAAACTTACCTGCTAGACGACTGTTATTTCCAGCTGAATCCTTTTGGTTGAATTCTGTACGAAATTGAGGCGTCCAACTTGTATCTTGTCCTCCAAAATTTGAGTCTTTCCAAGCCATAACTATGTCATGCTCTCTCAATATAGATAAAGGGAAGCTATCTGTTAAAGACAACTCCTCCTTTTCAATTAAATCAATAAAAGCAAGAATCGTTGCTTGGCTCAAAGTTGTGTAAGTTTGTGTCGTAACTTGATTTTGCCAACCTTCAAAGTCATGTCCTATCTGCCGAATTAAGCGTCGACTTTCTATACAAGCTAAGAAATCAGAAAAATAATGCTCAACAACGGATAAGTTCATTTCATCTAATATTAAGAAGTATGGGTTACCTTGGTCGCCTTCGGCTTTTAGCATGAAGTTGTAAAAGTCTGATGGTACAAATTGACCATTTAGATAATCATAAAACCCCATCAAATCTGATGGCGCAGTCCAATTGGATCTAACAGGAACAAAACATAGGTGCTTATCTAGCTCCAAACCTTTTTTATCACATATAAAATCCGCATATAGTTCAGCTATTTTAGATTTCCCTGTACCTGATGGCCCATAAAGAATAGTAAATGGCTTTGTTTGCAAGCAACAATGGAAGTTATATAAGGTATCATCGTCAAAATAGAAGTTTTTATCTAAACAATATTTTTGAATATTCATAAAATAAATTCGTATATGCGTTAAGTAGTTTCAAATATTATTAAATATATTCATATATTTATCTAGCTTTTATTAGGCTTCTAAGGTTAAAATAAAATGAGCGGGTAAATATAAAGAACTAAGTTATGAACGATTCAAATTTTATTAAAACAACTGAGGCAGCTAAGATTCTAAAAAGGTCTGAAGCAACTATTAAGAGATGGGAGTCTGAGGAGAAATTAACCTCATACAGGAATGCCAGCAACCATCGTTTATTTTGTAAAGATGAAATTTTAGGGTTGAAAAATATTTTGAATACAGAAATTAAAAAGACATCTCATACTATTCCAATCTCACGAGCTATTTCACCAAAGTCACACCCAGCACATTACTTAATGCATAAGTATTGGGGTAGAAAGCCTCATAATGTAGTATCTGAATATATAGCAACCCATACCCAAAAAGGTGAGCGAGTTTTAGACCCATTTATGGGTAGTGGTGTAACTGTTATCGAAGCTGCAAAACTAGAGAGAGAAGTTATAGGGGTAGATCTAAACCCTATGAGTAAATTCATTGTCGATAACACTATAGATAAAGTTAATATCCCAAAATTTCAGCTTGGATTTGAGTCAATCTACGAAAAAGTTTTTGCACAATATCGACACTTCTATATCACAGAGTGCTCAAAGTGTGACGCTAATGTTGAGCTATCTTCTCTAGTATGGAGTGAGGAAGGCCCTGAAACTATAAGGCTAAACTGCCCATGTTGTAAAAAGGTTATAAAAACAGCCACGACAACAGATATTAAAATTTATGATGACATCGTAGAAAACTTTGAGCGTTTAACTAAAGGTAACGCTTTTCCTATTGATAAAGTTCTTCAGTATGTCAAACGCAGTGGTAATGAAAGAATAGATGAGTTGTTTTCAAAGCGTGCCTTGGTTATTTTATCTTCTTTTCTTAAGGAAATTAATAAAGAAAAAGATGAAAAAATAAGAAATTTATTACTTTTTGTCTTTACTTCAGCCTTACCAAATTGTTCAAAAATGCTCCCTGGAGATGTAAAAACTGCATCTTACAAATCAGGTTGGGTCATAAGCAAATTCTGGGTTCCCAAAGTTCATACTGAAAGAAACGTATTTGAGTGTATCCAATTAAGATATAAAGCTATTCTTAAAGGGAAAAGCGAAACAACGCAAATTGATTCTAAATTTGTTCAAACATATAATCAAGATTCGAGATTTCTCAGTCAAATAGATGACGAATCTATTGATTATATTTGGACTGACCCGCCATATGGAGAAAGCATAGCGTATTTAGGTCTCAGCCATTTATGGAACTCATGGCTTGGGTTTGAACCTAATTACTCTAACGAAATAATTATAGACCCCTTCCGTAAAAAACGAATAGATAGTTTCGAAGAGGGAATGAATAGTGTTTTCAAAGAATTAAACCGCGTACTAAAAAAAGGTAAATATATTTCTTTTTCTTTTCATAATAGAGATCTAAAAGTTTGGAAAGCAATTATAGAACCTTTATTAAGGAATGGCTTTCAATTAGTTAATGTCGTTATGCAGCCTCAAGCCGTATCCTCTGGCACTCAAGGAATAAATAAAAATAACACCTTAAAAGGTGATTTTATTTATAACTTTATGAAAGTAGATGAGCCATCTGATACAAAGTTTTCACATCATAATAATGCATATAAGCTTATCAGAGATATGGCATTTGATTATTTACAGACACATGAGCAATGTACCGCAGCTAAGTTATATGAATTTCTTATTCCTCAAATCATTTTAAATCATGCCTTTATTGATGAAAAAAATAAAGTTATTGATATTGAAGCTTTATTACAAAAAGAGTTTATTTATTTTGAGAAAAACAATGACTATTTCTGGAAAAACAAATCTAAACCAAGCAGTAGACCTTTAGCCGTTTTAGATCTTTTTGCGGGGGCTGGTGGTTTTTCAACTGGCTTTAAAAAAGCCAACTGTTCAATTGTAGCTGCTGTTGAATTCGATAGTGAAATAGCAAAAACATATAGTAGAAATCATCCTGAAACCATTTTGCATAATATCGATATAAGAAATTTAGCTACAGAGACAATAGTAAATAACTTCCGAGATAAAGGTGTTGAGTGTGACATTATTATAGGGGGTCCTCCTTGTCAGGGCTTTTCGATGTCAGGCAATAGAATTCGTAAAAGTTTCGAAGGTAAATTTGATGAAAGAAATGAATTATTTATGGAGTTTTTTCGATTTGTGAAAGATCTCAACCCTTCTTATTTTATTATCGAAAATGTAGAGGGTATATTAAACTACAATGGTGGTGCAATTCGAGATGAGATATATAGCCTATTCGAAGGAATTGGCTACAAACTTGATTCTAAAGTACTTCTTGCCGCTGATTATGGAGTTCCTCAATTAAGAAAAAGAGCTTTCTTCTTTGGGACAAGGAAACAAATAGACCCAAGCTCACTTATTCCTTCGGCAACAAATAGCCCAGCAAACTATACTTCAACATGGGATGCTATTAGCGATCTCCCTCCTATAGATAGTGGAGAAGGGGTTGACTTATTGGTTAAAGATAACCACGTGGAATACACTAGCTATCAATTAAAGCTTGGTGCTCAAACTCAAAATGTTATACATAATCATAAAGCTTCTTCCCATAGCAAAGAAACTATAGAAAAACTGAAACTAATTAATAGTGGGAAAAAGCAATCTGACCTACCAGAGCATATGCATACAAAATCGGTTCACAGTGGTTCTTGGGGACGTATGGAAAAAAACAAACCAGCATTCACATTAACAACTAGGATAAATACACCGTCGGTAGGACGAATCGTTCATCCAGAAAAGAATAGGACAATTACCCCTAGAGAAGCAGCTAGAATTCAATCATTCCCTGATGACTTTGTTTTTGTAGGTGGGATTACAACTATTGGAAAACAAATTGGTAATGCTGTATCACCATTATTAGCTGAAGAATTAGCCAAACAGATAAATATCATTGAGAAGCAACTAAGCGATAATAAACTCTTGTAAGCATGATTCTATGCGCTTTATTTAAAGCGCATAGATAAATCGATAGATACTAAGTTCTTTGTTAATGCACCGCTCGAAATAAAGTCGACACCAACCTGCGAGTAAGTTCTAAGCGTTTCCAACGTCATATTGCCGGAAACTTCAAGTTTCGCTCGCTTATTCGTAATAATTACAGCTCTTTTGATTTCTTCAACACTAAAGTTATCTAGCATAATAATATCAGCACCGGAACAAATGGCTTGTTCTAATTCGTTTAGTGATTCCACTTCTACTTCAACGGGCTTACTGCGTAATACCATGATGCCGATCGCTCAATACCATTCAAGCCGATCACTTTTTTGTCTGTCAGTAGACCTCAGTAAAATCTAACTTGAGTGATCGGCATCAGTCAAGAAATTTAGTTTTTTTCGCATCGACTCGCCTTTTAATTCCAACTTTATCGCCCCGTGCACAAGCCTATCTAGAATCGCATCCGCGTGTGTCGATTCTCCGATCATTTCATACCAATTTTCTATCGGTAATTGACTCGCTATTAAGGTCGATTTTGTATGTAAGCGCGCATTTAAGCAGTGCGCTTAGCTATAATCGAAGTCTAGCTGCACATTCCACGGCATTAGGTCGGTAAAA
>NZ_JAGGDL010000068.1:0-7567 GCF_017653575.1 Pseudoalteromonas sp. K222D | reverse complement strand
TAGCTTGGCATACTGGCAGGATCAGTCAATAGCTAAAAAAGATCCTTAGAAAATAATTTGTCTTGGTGAATAGTTACATAAATTTAAAAATAAAACAGAAGTGAAAGTAGACTTGGTACGTAAGGCTAAATCAACAATATGTTATAACACCAGAATGGCTTTGTTCGAAGTGATAATTAGAGGGTGGCCAGCTAGTAGTGAAAGTAAATCTATTTTTAATTATTTAAAGTTAATTGACTCCCCAGAAGCTAAGTTGTTATGCATTTTTTATGAAGCGAAGAACAATCGCACATCAGAAGTTAATAGGGACAAACTGTTAGAACTTGGAGGAATATCTCGTTATAACTATTCTTGGTCTTCACTAGTAAATGAATGTATTGAGTCATTTTATTTAAATGATGATATTAAACAGGAGTGTATAAATAGAGTTTTTAATTATGGTGGAGATTTAGATTTAGATTTAGATTTCGCAATTCATATATTAATGACTTATTATTATACAGATAAACAAGTATTAGAAATTATTGTAGAAGATCTCAAAAATGATCATCCAAAGACCTTGACGGGGATGTACAGAAGAAATATTAGAAATATTGCAAAAATTATTGAACAATCTCCAAAGATTTGTGAAGCGGTTGAAGAATACGTTCTAAAAAAACCTATTGTGAACTATCAATATTATCAGTTATTTAAAACTGAACGTATGAAAGTACACTTGATTCAAGAAACTCTAAAGCTCGATAATTTTTACTTTTGGCCATTGCAGGCGTTAATTCAAAATTGGGGAGCAGAAGATAAAGAAGTAAAAGAATTGATAGGTGAGCTTTTTCAGAAAAATGGTGTCGACTTGTCAATTATGGCTCACCTCTACCCAGATATTTTTTCTAACAAAAAAGTTTGTTTTGATAAATTACTAGAGCTTTTAAGTGCTGAAAGTGAAGGTGGTAGCCGTAAGAGGTACGACTTTATAGTAAGAGGAATTTTGAAAGTTGCTGATGAAAAACAAATTCAAATTGCTACTAATATTTTCCAAAAAATATTAGAAAAAAAATCAGACTCTAGGTTCATAAATAGTGATTTAATTTTATTATTGGGGTCATCGAAAGTTACACCTAATCTAAAGAAGATTGCACTAGAGCTGCTTCAAAAAAGAGACGGAAATATTGGTTTGATAGCATCTATTTTCAGAAATGATCATGATGTTAGAAATAAAGTGGTAGAAAAATTAGATATTTTACCAGCGACTTTTCGTAATGAAATTACAAAAAGGCTTGTACAAATAAATACCAACAAGGATGCATTAGACATTTTAGTCGGGTTCTCAGAAGAAATAGATTCAAATATAAGAATAACTTCTACTATAGGTTCTTTAACTTCACCTTTGATGAGCACTTCTGAGGAAGCAAATGCGAAACTCATAACTGATTTATTGGAAGCTTTTTTAGCTACTGGCCCTGACCATGAAATTGCGACAAAAAATGCATTCTGTGGCTTGATAGCGTTGAAACAACTTGATAAGTTAAAAAGCTATATAGAAGAAAAACAGAAAGAAAAATATTTAGAGTTTTTATTACATAGAACATTCAAGCCAGTCGAACCATTTTGGGCATACTTAGCAAGCCATTGGGATTATGTAAACTGTACTTTTTCTTTTGAAGATAATATTGTTGGTAGTGAGAATGAGGGGCTGTTTTTTACAAATATTGGCCCACACTTGACGGGAGATTCAAGTTTAAAAGAAAAATTCATAAAATATTTAAATAGTCCTGATATAGATCCTAACGACCGAATATTAATAGCAGCATCAAAGATGATCCCAAGAGATCATTTACTTTTAAAATTATGTTTAAAGGCATTAGGTATTAGGTTTGATGATTCAGATAAGGTTACTTCACAGTACAATTGGAATAGCTTATTGGCGCTATATATCTTGGAACAACAATTTCGAGACAGTGAAGCTGCAATCAATTTCTTGGAATCAATCAGCAAATATAATACAACACACTTGGATTATATATTGATAGCAGCATACTCAATTGGTTTCAGGAATCTGCCTTTTTTACAGAAGATAAAAGTTAAGACAAAAAGTCAAAAAATATGGATGCCAACATTCTTTCAAGAAATATCATCAACCAAAGGAAATGAAAATAAAATTGAAAAAATTAATTTATGCATCAGTCACTTGCCAATTGCTCCAACCCAATACTCAAAGTACTTTTGTAAAGTTTTTTCTGAAGAAATAAATAATACTGAGTCACTTTATAAATCTTTACTGAAAAACATTAAGAATGAGAAGAACAATGTAAAGAAAGTCCAATTTTTAATTTTATTAATTGGTGTGAAGGGGTTAAGCAAAACTTTAAAGGATTTAGCTAATGATTTATATAAAGAGCAGATGAGGAAACGTTATTGCGACTCTTTTTTTGATGCCACAACTGGCGAATATAAAACAACTTTAGCTGCACTAACGAATGCTTTATATAAAGACTAGTAACATTCTAAACTCAGATTATGACTTTTATAATCTGTAGATGTAAATAAGAGACTTATTACTTCTACAGATTAATTAGCTTAATACAAAACCCAAGGTTGGCTTTTTTAGAGTTAGGAATTTTTACATTAGCAGTTTCATCAAAACAATTTTGCTAAAAGTATCGCTAGCAAAGACAAGCATAAAATCCCTTTTAACTCATAAATGTATAGTTTGAGACAGTACTAATTAAGTGTATATTTAAAAACTAAAATATCCTTAGTACACTTATAGGTTAGATACTAAGAGAATCTTAGCAAGATATGTTTTATAGCTAAGGTTCACATGGAAACTCCAACACCTTCACGCCTAAAAGCTGCAAGAAAAGCAGCAGGCCTTACTCAGCAACAGCTAGGTATGGCTTTAGGCATGGAGCCAAACACGGCTAGTGCTCGCATGAACCAATACGAAAAAGGCAAACACGCCCCTGATTTTTTAACCATGAAACGCATTGCTAAAGAGCTAGATGTACCAGTAGCTTACTTTTATTGTGAAGAGGATGTTTTATCTGAATTAATCTGCGCGCTCGGAAAGTTGAGTAGCACTGATCAAAAAGAATTGTTAATGAAACTTAAGGAAAAGTAAATGTCAAAAGATTGTAAGTCTAATACCGAAGAGCCAAGTGACGAAAAACCGAGTAAATCAGATCTATGGGACATCATTAAGCGCTATGATTCATACATTGCCACAATTAATTTTAAAAGCGGTCTAATTACAACGTTTAATTTCGGTGTTTTTGCTGGCTTGTTGGTTAAAGCCCCTGAGTTACTTCCTAATTCAGGGTTCTATTTGTGGGCTATCTCTATTAGTCTTGTCGTAATTGCCTTGTTTAGTATGCTTAGTATTCTTTTTGTAATGGACAGCATAAAACCTAAGCTAGATAGCTCAAAGAAACCTAGTCCTAGTTCTGTTATCTTTTTTAGTTCAGTGGCTGAGTTTGATCGAGAGGATTACATTAATAAATTTAAAAACACGGATGCGGATGCCTTTTTAGAGGATATTTCAGGGCAAGTTCACGAGGTCGCTGGCATCACTAAGAGTAAATTTAATAGCTTAGACAGAGCCACGACAACCACTAAGGCAAATCTATTTCTATTATTAATTCTTTTCATATTAATAGTTTCAGACACATTAGGGATCACATTATGTCAAAGCTAAAAGGAGCTTACGGGTCAATAGAAGAAATTTTAAAGAAAAGTTTTGATAGAGAGAGAAGCACATCTAAGTTTTTTGAAAGTGTTCAAAAAGGAAATAGTTTTTCATTAGACTCATTGAGTTCTGAAAGCTATCAAACTGGCCTAGAAGCGGCTTCCTCGATTCTAAATATTCGCTCGGGATTACCACAAGAGCAAAACTTTGGCATACAAGAAAGTATTCGAAAAGCTTTTGGTAAAGAGGGAATAAAAGAGTCAAAGATAGGTGGGCATCCTGATTTTGATTATTTAGCTGACACTGATGCACTAAAAAATGGTTTTAATGTCTCGTTATTTATAGATATTAAAGGTTCGACTAAATTAGGAGTGACTTATTCTGCGGAAACAGTTTTTTTAATTAAAAATGCAATTATCAGGGCTGCTATTGAGACAATCCAAGCATTTGATGGTCATGTACACAGAATTATGGGTGATGCCGTACTTGCTTTTTTTAGAAGTAATAAGAAGGCTAGAAATGCTGCTATTGATGCTATTAATTGTGGTACTTATATAGTTCAAGTGATGAACGAAGTTGTAAAGCCATATTTTGAAGATCAAGGTATTGAAGATGACGTTGGCATTCGAATAGGTATAGATTATGGCGAAAAAGAAAATGTTATATGGGGTATGTATGGTTATTCCGGCGCTTCTGAAGTTACAGCCACATCTTTCTATGTTGATATTGCAGCAAAGTTACAGCAAAGAGCTCCTAAAAATAGAGTTCTATTGGGGCAATCAATTAAAGAGTTATTAGATTTACCTGAGGATATTTTGGAAATAAGGCATGTTCAATCTAAAGGCGAAAGAGTAAAAAAAGAGTTTGTTGAACCAAATTATCTAGATGCTAATGGCAATCGAATTAATTATAAGCAATATGTACTCAACCATGAAAAATATATAGCTTTGTTACCAAGCCCTGCAACAGACAATATTTTAGAAAATATAAAAATAACTGCATGCTTAAAAGATAATAAGAACGCTCCAACAAAGTTTACTTACTTTCCATGTGCAGAAGTAATAAAGAAGTCTTTAGGTATAGACTTTAAAGTTAATTTTAAGCTGCCTCAACAAGAATTAAACACTGAATTTTTTGTAAAATTTAGAGTGAAAAATACTGGTAATGAAGCCAAAGAAGCTGCTGAAAATTCGGGTAATCATGAGACACTTGTCCTAGCTCAGACTCTTGATGGATGTAATTTTAAAGCAAAGCAATGGGAAGATACGTGTTATCTAGGGCTTCACTTTATGTATATTTCTGTCTTAGATAAAAATAAAAAAGTTTTATTGGGGGAGGAGTGCTTTGGAATTTACATTGGTGATCCTCTTTTAGAAATTGATTAAGTATTTAATTTTGACTATCTAATTTATTTAGCCTAAACCTAAACTAAGATTTTCTTAGTTTAGGTTGGCGATGCATTTTTTAGTTCAAACAAAACCTTACCCAGATGAGGCGCTTGAAAGCTATTTGCTAAGGCTTGCTAGGGATAACTCATACGATGGCTATAGTGAGCTTGCTGATATTTTATGGCAATGGCTTGCAGAGCAAGATCATGAGCTTGAAGGTGCGTTGCCGTTAGAGCTGAGTAAAGTTGATGTTTATCATGCTAGGCAAGCGAGCAGTTTTAGAATAAGAGCGCTTAAGTTGGTAGCTCAATTAGTAGATGTAAACGCTGGTGATATTCTTGCGCTTGCATGGCGGCGCAGTAACTTTAAATTTGGCAACCTTGCTGCAGTAAGCCGTAATGAGCTGACTATTCCTCTTGAGCTACTTAGCACTGATAACATACCTGTTTGCATTGAATGCTTGTCTGAATCTTCCTATATTCCCTTTCATTGGCATTTAAAGCCCTATAAAACGTGCCATAAGCATAAAACACAATTAACTACACATTGTGATGAATGCCATGAATTAATTGATTATAGAGCTTCTGAGGCGTTTTTAGAGTGTGATTGTGGTTGTAAACTAACCAGTAGTGAACAGTTAAACGATGCAGACTTTAAAATTGCATTTGCGCTTGCAAGTAGTAACAGCCATAAAATAGTGGGGTTAATATCTTGGTTTGCGAAGATTAAACAATTTGATGTAAGCGATGCTGACTTTAACTGCGCTTTTGTTGATTACTTTAGTACTTGGCCTGATGGCTTTAACGCTGAATTAGATTTACTCACAAACAATGCGCGGCTCAAACAACTCAACCCTTTTAATAAAACTAAGTTCAACTCTGTCTATGGCGATTTAATCCGTGATGGTCAAATAGCTGCAACAAGTAACCGTAAAAACAAAGTACTTGATGAGATTATTAATTACTTTGTCGAATTAGTGGATAGTAACCCTAAAGGTAAACATCCAAATATTGCTGACTTACTGCTTTGTACTTTTGATGCCGCAGTATTATTAAACACCACCACAGAGCAAGTTTACAGGCTTCATCAAGAAGGCTTTTTAAACTGTGCTTATCCACAAAAAAAGCACGAACAGCTCAGAGCTGATAGCCATGTATTTTATTTACGCCAAGTGATTGAGCTACAGCAAGCATTCGCAGCTGAAAAGCCTCAAACAAAAAAACAATTTATAGCGCCGTGGTAACTTATGAACTTACAAGATGCACTTGCAATTGAATTACTAAAAGAAAAAACCACAGCACTTAGAAAGTTGTTTGCGCCATACACGCCTTGCATTGCGGTAGATGGCTTTGAAGAACAAGCACTAACTGTGCTCATTAACCTAGTTTATAAACGAAGTGAAATTGATGATTTAACAAGTGTAAGAACTGCTAAAAGTGTATTACGCGATGAAGTGTTACTGAGTAAGTGCATTAACGAAGTTAAATGGTTTCATACTCATAATTTAAAATACCCCGATATACGAGTAAGCCATCAACGTTTAATTAGTGAAGTTGTAAGTGAAGATATTGCGGGTATTTGTAGCCGGTCATTACCTTTAAGTTTTGGTTGGTCACACAACAGTGCTGAAATTAATCATGCAAAGCTATTTTTAACCTCATTTATTTGGCAAGGTGAAGTAACTTGTTTAGCAAAGTTACTAATAGCTGAAGAGCCTGTTTGGATAAATTTAATAAGAAAATACGGGTTTACTAAAAAGGCGGTTTTAGATATCGCGGGTAAAATAAAACAGCTTTTGCCAGTGGCTGAGCTCCCATTAGAAGTAAGTTCTTTTTCACCACAATTACACATGCCATTTCAGCAAAGCTACCTTGCGGTTACGCCTGTAGTAAGCCACACAATGCTGGCTAAAATTCAGCCGCTAACTACAGAGCGTAAACTAAACTCTGGTTTAGTTGAGCACTCAAGGCCTGCCAATGTAGGCGATTTAGCAAGCTCAGTTGGTGGGAATATAAGAGTGTTGCGCTACTTCCCTAAAACATATTCTAAGGCAGTTAATCGCTCTAAAGTAGCCAATAATGATATTGAGAAAGCATTTAAAATTCGTGCGCTATTAAGCAGTCAATTTCAACAGGCACTTTTGGTGTTGATAGGTATTAAACAGTTTAATACGTTAAGGCAAAAGCGATTAGCGCGAGTAGCGGCTATTAGGCAAGTACGTGTTAGTTTGCAGTTATGGCTTGATAATATTCTTGAAGCTAAAAATAACGCGCAAAATCAAGCTTACCCTGAGTGGGCAAAGCATTACTTAGATCAGAGTATTACTAACTGTATTAGCCAATTTAGTAACATACTAAATGTATTAAGCGACAATTACGGTGGCCGGTCTAGCGACAATTATCTTGGCCGGTTGATCTGATAAGGTTCGGTACAGCAGAACGGAGGAGTTCACTGTGCCGGGAACACGAATCACTGATCAGCAGGTCACTATTTATATGAA